>JBBAAP010000016.1 GCA_041658285.1 Candidatus Brocadiia bacterium | reverse complement strand
ACCGTAATGCTGATTGGGTTGCTGGCTGAGGTCACTATGTTGTTGTAGGTATCCATTATCTTTACCTTGACCTCCGGACTGAAAGCTGCGTCTACGGCCGTATTGGACGGCTGGACATCAAATCCCAGCTTGACTGCTGTGTCCGGATTGACCGTTATCGCCGACTGCTCCCCGGTCTTGGTATCGCCGGTTACCCGGACATACTTCTCGCCGGCTGTCTTTAAGGTCGTGCCGCCGGTAAAGGTTACGACTCCGTTATCACCACCGATAAATGTATACGGCGTCGGCGATACTGCCTGCGGGTCATCCGAGCTGAAGGTGATCGTTCCAAGATAATTAGTCTTAACGTTGTTATAGATATCATAGGCCGTTACCACCGGCGACGTCGGCGTCCCGGCTGTATGCGGATCGGTAATCCCTACCACCGTAAAATGGTCTAACGCACCCGGAGTTATCGTAAATGAGTTCGAGGTAGCCGGTGTCAAACTATCAGCCGTAGCCCCGGTGGCATTCAAGGTGTATCCGGCCGCTGCCGTACCGCCTATGGTTACACCGCTAAAGGTGGCGATGCCGCTGACGGCCAATACATTAAGGGTCGTCCCGCCTAAGTTGGCTCCGGCGCTGACCGTGATGCTGATCGCATTTCCGGCCGTGGTGACGATGTTATTATAAGTATCCATTACCTTTACTTTTACCTCCGGACTGAAGGCCGCTCCTGCAGCCGTATTCGTCGGCTGCACATCAAACCCAAGCTTAGCTGCGGCCCCAAATCCGGTGATAGCAAAGGCATTTGATGTGGCTGGCGTTAAACTGTCTACATCAGGCGCCGTGGCATTCAAGGTGTATCCGGCCGCTGCCGTTCCGCCTATGGTTACACCGCTAAAGGTGGCGATACCGCTGACGGCCGTAACGTTCATGGTTGTCCCGCCTAAAGTCGCGCCCCCGCTGACCGTAATGCTGATTGGGTTGCTGGCTGAGGTCACTATGTTGTTGTAGGTATCCATTATCTTTACCTTGACCTCCGGACTGAAAGCTGCGTCTACGGCCGTATTGGACGGCTGGACATCAAATCCCAATTTGGTTGCGGCGCTAACTCCGGTTATGGTAAAGGCATTTGAGGTGGCCGGCGTCAGTCCATCAGAACTAGGTCCGGTCGCATTCAGAGTATAACCAGTCGTAGCTATACCGCCTACGGTCACACCGGTAAAGGTAGAGATACCGCTAACTGCGGAAACATTTAAGGTTGTTCCACCTAAAGTCGCCCCTCCACTGACGGTGATACTAATCGGATTGCTGGCTGAGGTTACGATGTTATTGTAGGTATCCATTACTTTCACCTTGACTACCGGGTTAAACGCGGAATCAATGTTTGTATCAGTCGGTTGGACATCAAAACCCAGCTTGACCGCTGCCCCGGGGGTAATAGCAAAAGTATTGGATGTAGCAGATGTCAGACCCATGGCTTTAGCATTTAGCGTATACCCGGTCGTAGCCGTGCCGCCTATGTTTACGCCGGCAAAGGTAGCAACGCCTGATACGGCATTGACCGTAGTTGTTCCGCCCAGCGTTGCTCCACCGTTAACGGTAATGCTAATAGCATTGGTTGCTGAAGTTATTATGTTGTTGTAGTTATCCGCGACAGCGACTCTAACCACCGGATTGAATGCAGAACCGGAAGCTGTATTAACCGGCTGGACAGTAAATATCAATTTACTGGGAGAACTGCTAGAGAAATAATTAGGTCCAGGCGTATTGCCTGAGAATCCAAAGTATTGGGCAAATGTCCGGCCACCGCCGCCGATGCCACCGCTATAACCGCCGGCGTTGCTACCCTGCCCGCCATTAGCCGTGATACTGCCGGAGTTGGTTGTTTGGTATGCGGTCAGAATGACTGAACCACCGGCACCACCACCACTTCCACCAGGGGTTGTATAATACGAACTCGGTGTTGCTGCACTAGCCCCGTTTGCAACTATCGACGAAGCGTTATTTATGGATATAGTTTCGGATGTCACATAAATTATTCCACCACCTTTCGCGCCTGCAACACTATCATATTGCCGCCAACCTGAATAATAACCATAAGCACCTCCACCGGCGCCACCGCCACCTCCCATGTAAGCACGCTGATTTAATGTCGAAGAATTGGCTCTCCCATCAGTACCACCACCACCGCCACCACCACCATATTGTGAACCTCCGGTTGATACATTAGAAGAAACCCCACCCGTTCCACCAGTACTGCCAGAACCTGAATTTCCGTTTCCATACCCTCCTTTACCTCCCTCTCCTGCAGACCCATGCCCACCACCACCACCGCCACCAGCATATTCGCCATAATTATAGCCATAATTATCATCAACACCGCCACCGCCACCGCCACCAATTCCTATGGCTCCAGCACCGCCACTATTTTGTGTTGCATTACCTATCCAATCACCCGCACCACCACCACCACCTTGTCCGACACTACCGGCATCTGGACCATTACCCCTTCCTCCAACCCCACCTACCCCATTAAATGATTCTCCACCATTAGCATATTGAGTATAGTTTACTCCAGCTCCACCGATGTAACCTAATCCACTTGCATTAATCCCATTTAATGAACTAACAGTAACAGTTTCATTAGCCCTTAAAGCAATAACCCCTCCTTTGGTGCCATCCCAAGCAGAACAAACTATTGACCCGCCCGAGTTAACCGTAACATTGGTATAATTTGGTACGCGTTGGACCATAATCTTCTGGGATATGTCAGATACACCAGCCCCAGCGCCACTTCCTCCACCGCCATTACCACCTGCTAAAGTCACACCGTCAAGTTGTGATCCTGAACCTCCCCCTCCATAGAAAGTAGCTATACCAGAAATAGAATAGGAAAGACCTACTCCTCCTGCACCGTTACTGGAATCACCTGCCGCGCCTACCGCACCTGCGCCCCCACCACCACCTCCTCTGTTAGTAGTATAACCACCAGATGTCCCACCTCCAGCATACCCTTGCCCAGGAGGATTTGCAGCCCCTCCTGATTTGGTGCCGTTTCTACCAGCACCACCGCCTGAGCCACCAGAAGCGCCAGCACTATTATTGTTTAATGGGGTACCGTAGTTACCGCCGCCACCGCCGCCGGTAGCAGTCAGTGAACCGAATACTGAATTAGAGCCATTTGCGCCGTTACCACCGCTTTGCGCGTCACCAACCCATCCCGCTCCGCCAGCACCGACGGTTACAGTATATGAATTAACAGAAACAGCATAAGACGCGTTATAAATTACGCCACCACCACCACCGCCACCGCCATAGCGCCCACCACCGCCACCACCAGCAACAACAAGAACTTGAATATTTCCACTACCTGCAGTAACTGTAAATGTTCCACTTGAAATAAAAGTATGGATTTTATCACCACTCAAATCTGTAATTGTGCCCCCCGTGGCAACAATACCACTTGAAACAGCATAACGAACAATGACGATGCCTGAACCACCGTTTCCTGCCCGTTGAATTCCGGAAATAATCATATCCGAAGTTCCGCCGCCTCCCCCACCTGTATTAACCCTACCATCAACGGCACATGCACCGTTATAGGCATTTGTTAGGTTAGCGTCAAGCGTCAGAGTAGTTTTACCGGATGGTACGTTGTTCTGTATATTGCTGATACGCTTAAATTCATACAAACCTACATTCGCGTAGTTACTAGATGTGCCCTTAAGATTAATAATCATTATCTCATCATTTATAGCCAGCCCGGTGGTGGTAGCGCTGTTAAGGATTATTTGATTCTGACCAGAAGCAGTATCATCCACGCAGGTAAAGTTTACGCCATCTGCCGCTGTTCGGCCGCTGTTACCGTTAGTCTGGGTATTAATGTTAAAAGAAGCGCTGACTTCCAAAGAACCATCAAGGCCATTTCCTATATTTAAATTCTTTGTGGTTTCTGATATACTATTGGAGTAGGCGCTATTACCGATGCCGTTATAAGCAAAAATGCGGTAATAATAGGTAGTGTTTTGAACTAGGCCGGAATCGGTATAGTTTACCGTTCCTGCCGGAAGAGTATATGTTATGGTATAATTAATCCCGTCAAGGGATCGTTCCAGTTTAAATCCATTTTCACTGACAGAATTATCGGTCCAGCCAAGCGTGATAAATGAGCTAGCTACCTCAGATGCTATTAAGGCTGTCGGCGCATTAGGCATTGAAGTACCGGTGGCATATTGGTTGGAATACGGATCGTTACCGCTTTGTTTGTATGAAGCCACCCGGTAATAATAATTATTAGTTGGTGTGACGGTCGTATCAGAATAGATAGTACTGCTTTCAGTGGTTGTGGCAATCTGAACCCAATTAATGCCATCAGATGAACGCTCGATACTGAATCCATCCTCATAAACAGAGTTATCCTGCCAGCTCAGGTCAATTTGATTTCCGGAAACAACATTAGCAATAAAATTGGATGGTGTATTTAACACAGACTGCCCTTCTGGTGCGTTCGCAGTTGGCTCAGGCGAGACAATATTACGTCGAGGGTAGCGTACTATAACAATGCCAGAGGCGCCGGCATTTGGACCAGAGGCGCCTCCATTACCAGCCGAGACTCTAAAAGGATTTCCGGAATCACCTGGTATTGCTCCGGAACCAGGTGTTAATATTGCGGAAGAAACATAAGTTGGGTTATAATAACCGGAACCGCCTCCACCACCTGAACCAGTACTGTTATTTGATCCGCCGCCGCCACCCCAATAGCCACCACCACCGCCGCCGCCTCCTCCGGTATCTGGATTTGTTGGCCTACCACCTTGTAATGCAGTCCCTGTTTCAGAACCGTTAGCGCCTGCACCACCAGCGGATTGAGTTCCACCACCACCACCAGCATCAGTTCCATTGCCTCCTGCTACGCCACTCGTTCCACCTCCGGCACCGCCATTTGGACCTTCCCATGCTCCGCCGCCACCGCCGCCGGCAATTAAATATGCATTTCCTTGTGTTACAGATGTTATAAATAATCCTGACAACCCACCGCCTTGACCTCCCCATCCCCCAGATAGTTGCCCCCCTCCTCCGGGAACCACTGGTCCAGCCCCTCCACTGGCTGCTATTGATGATCCACCACCACCAACAACAATGGAATAAGAACCTGGAGCAACTGTTACTGTACCATTAGCTGCACCACCACCACCACCAGTCCCAGAACCACCGGTATATCCTCCGCCTCCGCCTCCACCCCAGGCATAAACCTGAACATCTCCAGATTTGCTTGGTATAAATGTCCCGGAAGATGTAAAGGTATGTATATAATAATCATCCAAAATAGTTATGGTTCCACCAGTTCCAGGAGGGGCAATAATTACTGAATATGTACTCTGATTCTGTGCTGAGGTATTGCCATAGATCATTCGGATGGTCGTATCACCATTCGGTAAAGATGGTATATTGACCAAAAATTTATTATCAGTCTCCTGATAATATGAAAATTCTTGGGTCATAGTGTTATTCGTAAATCTGACGTCAGAATAATCATGTTTTATCCAAGGATTTCCGGAGTTATACCGGGTTGCAATCTCAGAGGATGGAAGAACCCGGTTGTAGATTTTAACTTCGTCAATAATACCGTTAAAAAGATTGGCTAAATCAAGCGCCGTCGTGGCGCTACTGTCGGTATTGTTATGTTGCGCCCCAATGTACAGAGTACTGGGGTTAGGTCCGCCTGAACCATTAGCCGTGTAATTTATGGTAACGGCTCCGATATTACTTGTTCCATCTTCGGCCCCATTCAGGTAAACTTTTAGGTTGGTCCCGTCATACAATGCCACCACGTAATACCAGGTATCGGGCTGCAAAACTGTATTTCCAAAAACGTATTTCCAAGAACCGCTGGCGTTACCCACGGTAAAATAGAGCTTGCCGGTGTTATGGACATTGAAATTATAACCACGCCCATTACCCCAGGCGCCCTCGATGCAATCTGAAACGATGGTCTGGTCCAAATCATTGCGGGTTAGTTTTATCCATGCTTCAATTGTTGGGTTAGCCGCGGCAAATACAGATGTATGAGTGACGTAGCCGTATTTATTAATGGTACCGTCTAAACTTAAGGCATTGCCGAATCTGCCAGCAACACTATCAGCCCCGATGACATATAAGTGGTTCGCATTGCCGGACATATCGGTGCTGGTCAGAACGGTCGTGTTGTCTGAGAAATGCCAGCTGCCGACAAGCTCAGTGTTATTAATAAAAGTGTCATCATTGAATGGAGAAACTTGCACCGGATAATTGATCAGGGTTGGCGCGGATGTGGCATAACCAATAGCATTGTTTCCCAGGTAATTCGATCCGCTATACCACATCTTATAGACGCCATCGATTTCCTTGATAACCGCTGGGGCTGTAACGTTGGTTTCCCAGCCGATGCCGAAATTAACAACCGGGTTTGAGGTAGATTTTGTCCAGGTAATCCCATCCGGTGAGGTGGCATAGCCAATGCGGTTATTAACAGCATTATTGACGTAATACCACATTCTATAGGTTCCGTCGCTTTCCCTGATGACCATGGGTTGGCCGACGTGGTTAGATTCCCAACCCGAGCCTATTGTAAGAACCGGATTATTGGAATATTTATTCCAGGTAGTTCCGTCTGTTGAGGTGACATAACCGATACGCCAGTTAGTGCCATCAGATCCCTGATACCACATCTTATAGGTACCGTCAATATCCTTCAAAACCGTAGGAGCGGCAACGCCTTTGGAATCCCAACCGGTTGTGCCGGTAATGACTACCGGGTTGGATATATATTTATTCCAAGTAGTCCCATCAGTCGAAGTGACATAACCAATTTGCCATTTAGACCCATCAGAACCTTGGTACCACATCTTATATTCACCAGAATCCTTAATAACCGTGGGCTGTGCTGCACCCTTGGCATCCCAGCCGGAGGTTCCGGTGATAACCTCCGGATTAGCCGGATCCTTGGTCCAGCTGATTCCGTCAGTTGATGTAGCGCCGCCGATTTGCCACTTTGTCCCATCATACCCTTGGTACCACATTTTATAGATTCCTGAATCATTTATAACGGTTGACCCAGCAACCTGATTTGCTTCCCAACCGGTAGAGCTAATCACGACCGGATTAGTGTCTAATTTAGTCCAGCTATTACCCAATACATCGTTGTTAATGACGATAGGACGGTTATATTGCCAGCTGCCCCCGCCGGAATTTGCCAGAGAGTTGGTGACATATAAGCTATTAGAATAAACACTGTTATCTATAGCGTTATAGGCCTTGACCCGATAATAGAACCGGTTGAATACAGAACCGGTATTATCTGTATATGACGTCGTATTAGGCGACAGATTGGCTATTTCGGTCCAGTAGGTTCCTGTTAATGAGCGTTCAATCTTAAACCCATTTTCATTGATAGAATTATCAGCCCACTGAATCATTACGGTTGAACCGCTAACGGTAGATGTAATCAAGTCGCTGGGCGCATCCGGGATAGAGGTCCGGGCCACGGCCTGATTGGAATACGGGTCGTTACCATTCTGGTCATACGACATCACCCGGTAATAGTATGTATTAGTCGGTGTTACGGTTGTATCAGAATGGAATATTGTATTGGGTGGAAGCGCAGCTATTTGAGCCCAATCTGTACCGTTAAAGGAACGTTCTATTTTAAACCCTGTCTCGGCTGGCGAATTATCCGTCCAGTTTAGGTCTACCTGAGTCAGGCCCATAACCGATGCGACTAAATCTGTAGTTTGGTTTATCGGCCCTTGAATACCAGGCGATGAAACGGTCGGCGCCGGCACGACGGTTTTAACCGGGCGGGTATAAGCATAACCGATACGCCAGGTTGGGTTATCATAGCCCGAATACCACATCTTATAAGTGCCATCATCCCTGATAACATAACATTTATAGGTATGATAATCATCCCAGGTGCCGCTGGCACCTAGATTCAATACCGGGTTTGATGCATATTTTACCCAGTCTATTCCATTGTCGGAATAGGCATAACCTAATCTTACGTTCGTTCCATCATGGCCGCAATACCACATTTTGTAATTACCATCATCATCTTTCATAACAAACGGCTCATAAGCATGACTTACTTCCCAACCTGAACCCAGATTAATAATCGGGTTAGAGGGGTTTCTATCCCAAGTAATCCCATCTGCTGACGTGGCATACCCGATACGCCAGTTAGTGCCGTCATATCCCTTATACCACATTTTATATTCCGCACCATCCTTGATGACCATCGAGCTACCAACATTAGTAGATTCCCAACCACTGCCGTTAAGCAACACCGGGTTAGAAATGTATCTGGTCCAACCAATACCGTCATTTGATGTGGCATAACCGATTTTCCATGCCGCCCCATTCATACCTGAGTACCACATTTTGTATGTTCCGGTATCGCTTATAACCGATGGGTTAAGCACATGAGTCTGCTCCCACGATGCACCAGCATTCTTATCAAGCACCGCGGTATTATATTCCTTAGTCCAATTGACACCGTCCGTAGACGTAGCATACCCAATTCTTTGGTTCGAATCATCACCACGATACCACATTTTATAAGTCCCGTCCTCAGCCTTTATTATACTGGGGTTTAATACATGGGTAGCTCCAACACCATTACCAAGATTAAGCACCGGATTGTTGGAATATTTTATCCAAGTGGAATCATTATTTTCCGGGTCGTAATATTCAAAAACATTATTGCCGTTTGAGACGGTAGAGGCCGAAGGATTACCGTAGCACATCATCATTACCGAAGTTCCATTAGGTATGAACGGAATTTTTACCCAGAACTTTTTATCTGACTCCTGCCAATAAGGATATTCCTGGGTCATGGCCTGGTTGGTGAAGCGAACATCGGCATAATCATGCCTAATCTGAGGCGTTCCACTGCTATAGCGGATATTAATCTCGTCGGCAGATAAGGCTCGGCTATGTATTTTAACCTCGTCTATAATACCCTTAAAGTAATTACTGGATCCACCGTCTAAACTTCTGCCCACATATAAAGGATTGTTATCTACTATTTGAGCCCCACCCGCCGAACCGCTGGCTTTTTCTACGCCGTTTATATAAGTCTTGGCATTTATGCTGTCATTGGTAATTACTATATAATTCCAGGCATTCCAAGTAATTGAACCGGATGATGTGTTCGGCGCCCCGGCATTAGTGCTGCTGGAATTATGGAATCTGTGGTGGATGTAACCACTCTGATTAAGCCAAATATTATAGTTCCGGCCGGGTTTCCCAATAATTCCTTTCCAAGCTTCATCAGGCACACCGTTTGGATATATCCACACTTCTACGCTGTAATTGCTTGTTCTTAAGGCCGAATTATCCGGCACGACAAGATAATTGCTTGTCCCATCAAAAGACAATGCCTTTCCAAAGCGGCCATCCACCCAGGCCGGTAAACTAGGCTGCAGTGTCGTCAGAAACCAGTAATCAATGATAATCTCGTCATTGGCAAAAGTATCGGCAATATTATTAGTGTCAACATCAATCCTTATCTTGGTGACTGACGTCAGGTCAGGTGTTCCATGAGAACCTGTCGGGCTGGCGGTATTGAAAGAAATCAAGTTCCAGCCTACTTTTAAAGTAGATGGCGTAATAGGCGTTTTATAGATATACCAAACATAACCAGACTCCATAATAAAGAGTTCTACTTTATTTATTTTACCTAAAGCGGTGCTATCACTGATATAAAGCCAAAGATTAATATACTTATTCTGCATATTCGTCGCCGATATGGTTTTTTCCATGTAGGAATCCGCATTATCAGTCCCGGTCTTGGACATGGTCAAAGCGCCAGTCCCCTCTTTATAGATACTGGTGGTGGCAGTGATATTGCCGGCTGCCCCGCCCTTGGACCAGCCGGTATTAGCATCGCAGCTATCCACCAGAGTGCCGCCGATCATCAGCTGACCGTAGTTATTATTGCCGGACATATCCATTGCGCTGGTGCCGGTACCTTCCGAAAAATGCCAGCTGCCGACCAACGAAGAATTATTAATGAAAGCCGGATCAGTAAAAGGCGTAACCGCGACCTGGTATTCGGTCAAGGCCGAGCCGGCATTGGTCAAAGTTATCGGCTTAAAGTATGCCCAGCCCTGGCTGCCGCCCGAATTCGACAGCTGTCTGGAGAAGCTATACGCCATGGTCCAGTCCGAAGTCCCGTTGGGGCTGCTGGCCTTGATACGCCAATAATAGGTGCTCCAGTTTTCCAGGCCGCTGACATTATAAACAGTACTTACCAAACCATCCTGATCAACAATGGTCGTCTCAAAATCAGGGTATTTGCTTAGCTGAAGCCGGTAAGAGGTATTTTCGGATCCCACATTCCATGATAAGTTTATATTATCACTTGAGGTTATAAAATTATTATTCGGCAAGTATAAAGACGGCATTCCAATAACTTTAAAGCTACTGGCCGCCGACCAGTCGCTATCCTCGCCACCAACACTCCTCGCCCTGACCGACCAATAATAGGTGTTGCCGTGGATAAGGGATACCGCATAAGAGGTCTGGGCTATGCCGGACTGGTCCACCACGATATTTGAGAATAAATTATCGCTGGCCACCTTAATAGTATATGTAGACGCATTGGTTGCTGATTGCCAAATCAGCGTGATTGATGGTGATACGCCTGTTTGTCCATCAGAAGGTAATTCCGGAACTGCGCCATTCGGGATTACCGGAATGGTCGTAAAATTCCATATGGTTGACCAGGCCGAGGTGCCGGTGCTGTTAGAAGCGCTGACCCGCCAGTAATAAAGCGTGTTATTTGTCAGCGAGGTCGTTATCACATACGACAATCCGGCCAACTGGACATCCGTGACCAGGCTGCCAAAATCTATGGCATCGGATACCTGCAGCCGGTAATTCAGGGCGTAATCGGCCGCATACCAACGCAGGGTCGGCGTGGCCGAAAACCTGGTAGTATTATCAACCGGGAAGTATAATGCCGGCTGAACCGGCGGCGGCGGAATGGTGCTGAAACTCCGGCTGATTGACCAACTCGATGTACCTAACCCTCCCGTCACCTGGACGCGCCAATAATAAGTAGTCAGATAACTCAATCCGCTGACCGGGTAGCTGGTGCCGCTTATGCCGCTCTGATCCAGGACCGTGCTGAAAAAACTCAAGTTGGTTGATACCTGCAAACGGTATGAAGTCGCATAAGCCGAGCTGTTCCATTCCAGGTTTAAACTCAGCGGCTGCATGGTTGACGCCTCAGCCGGCAGGGCCAATGTGGTCGGCGCGATAACCGTGAATAAACTGTATACCGCCGACCAGCCCGAGGTGCCCTGGACATTATCAGCATTAACCCGCCAATAATATGTGGTGTTGTAGGCCAAGGTGGTAACTAATGTATGGTTGGTGGCGGTTACCCCGCTGACATCTTCCAAAATAGAAGTAAAACCCGAGTTTGCTGACAGCTGCACCCGATACGAAGTCGCCCCGTTGACTGTATCCCAGGACAAGGACGGACTGGTCGGGATGCTGCTGGCATTATTTGCCGGCGCGCTTAAGACCGGCGCATCCATGGTGGTGGTGAATGATGCTGTGCTTGACCAGTTTCCCGGACCGCCCGAATTGCTGGCCATCAAACGCCAGTAATAGGTGGTCCAAGTCGACAGCCCGCTGACCGGGAACGAGGTGACGGCAATGCCGCTCTGGTCCAGGATGACATCATTGAATCCGTCATCTGTGGCCAACTGCAACCGGTAAGCCGTAGCCCCGTTGGGCGCTGTCCAGCTCAATGACGGCGAGGTGCTGACGCCGTAGGCGTTGTTAGCCGGCACCACCACCGCAGGATTGCCGACTATGATGTTTAATAACCAGGCGCCTGACCAATCGCTGGTGCCCGATGTGTTTATCGCCTTTACCCGCCAGTAATAAACGGTGCTGTTGTTTAAGTTAGTTGCTTGATAGGATGTAGTGGTTATGGCTGATTGGTCAATTATGATTGCCTGGAAATCACTGCCGGTTGATACCTGCAGCCGGTATGTGGTATCCGGCAGGCTGTAGGTCCAGGATAATGTCGGATTATTGGGGATACCGAAAGCATTATTCCCCGGCGCCGTGAGCGTGGGCGGGCTGATGGTGGTGGTGAAACTATAAGTGCTCGACCAGGCCGTTGTCCCGGCCAGGTTAGTTGACCTGACCCGCCAGTAATAGGTGGTTAAGACCGTTAATCCTGATAAAGAGTACGAAGTCACCGCGATATTCGATTGGTCCAGAATAATATTAGTAAACCCGGATGATGTAGCCACCTGGAGTTGGTAAGATTCGGCGTACTGTGACAGGCTCCAGAATACACTTGTCGAAACCGACTGCCCGATGGATGCGTCTGCCGGTGAAACCGGATTAGGCTGGGTCGGCATGGACACAATGGTTGTAAAGACCCAAGCCGTGCTCCAGGGGCTGGCGCCGCTGGAATGGTTGGCCCGGACACGCCAGTAATAGGTCGCGGAGTTTGACAGGCCGCTTACATAATAAGACGCGGCTGAGGCGATGATGCTGGTGCCAGAACTAAACCCCGGGTCCGTCCCGTACTGCAGGTCATAAGTGCTCACCCCGGATATGGCGTTCCAGCTGAGCGTGATGTTTATGGCCTGGTTAACGGCATTGTTGGCCGGAGCCGCCAAAACCGGAATACTTACCGATGTGGTAAAGGACCAAACATTTAACCAGTCGCCCTGCTCGCCGGGGTTATGCCCCTTGACCCGCCAGTAATAGGTGGTTAGCGTATTAAGGTTGCTCAAGGAGTAATTGGTGCCGGTTATCCCGGACTGGTCAACCAGGGTGCTGCTGAACCCGGAATTGGTCGATACCTGAATCTGGTAGGTGGCCGTATAGCTGGCTGGTTGCCAGTATAATACCGGGCTGGGCGAAACCGCCACCGCCCCATTGGCCGGACTGCTCAGAATTACGGCGGCCGGCGTGGCGAACAATGTCGTGGCGTTAGCCTCGTTGGAATACCGGCTGTTTCCCTCGGTATTATAAGCCCTTATCCGGTAATAATAAGTAGTCGATGGCGCCACCGTGAGATCAGGCCAGTTTACCGTATTGGAAATGACTGATGTGATCTCCACGTAATCCGAACCGGCTGTTTTACGCTCGATCTTGAATCCGCTTTCATCCGTTGAATTATCCTGCCAGGACAGGTTGATCTGTGTAGCTGAGACGGTCACCACGCCCAGATTAGCCGGCGGATTAATCATTGATATCTCCAGCGGCGTACTGGCATACTTTAAATCCCAATTCTTATGATCCAGATATGAAATGTTTATTTTACTGTTGCCGATGGCAATGGAGCTGTATTCCCCGGAATCATTGCTGTCAATCACGCTGATTGCCCAGTTCCCCGGCTGGTTGGTGGCGTACTTGAGCGCCCGGTTGGTCACGTCGTAATAGCTGATATGCGCCTTATTGGTCCCGTCCACCGCCAGAGAACTGAAATCGCCCACGTCTCCGGTCGAATCGACCAGCTCAATACTCCAGACATTATTTTTGTTGGTGATGTACTTTAGATTGCGGCTGCCCCAATCGCTGTAGCTGATATGGACCTTATCATTGGCATCCAGGCATATGCTCGTATGCAAACCCACGTTTCCGCCGGAATCCAGCGTATAGGTAATCCATTGACCCGAACTGTTGGTCGCATACTTTAAATCTCCGTTGGTCTGGTCGTAATAGCTGATATGGGCCTTGCCATTCTGGTCCAGCCAGATCGATGAGAATAACCCCACCTGCCCGGCTGAATCCACCGTATAGGTCTGCCAACTGCCCGAAGCGTTGGTGGCGTATTTAAGGTCGCTGGAGGTGCTGTTGTAATACGAAATATGCACCTTATCAGCCAAATCTACCGCGATTGACGAGTAAAATCCGTTGTCTCCCGCATCATCTACGGTGTAATTCTGCCAAAATCCGCCTATATTATTGGCATATTTAAGATTAGTGTTGGTCTTGTCGTAATAGGAAATATGAGCGTTGTTCCCATGGTCCGCGGCGATGGAGGAATATTCGCCGACCTCTCCTAGTATATCAATCGGGCTGCCGTACCAGCTGCCGGAAGCATCTGTAGCGTATTTAAGGTCTCCGTTAGTGTAATCATAATAGCTGATGTGCATCTTGTTAACCCCGTCAACGGCTATGGATGAAAACCCGCCGACATTGCCGGTGCTGTCCAGACTGCTGATCGTCCAGGTTGTGCTGATATTTACTTCGTTGGAGAAGGCGCTTTGACCGGCCTGGTTGAAGGCCAGAACCCGGTAATAATAGGTCTCGGCTAGGGTAATGGCCGTGTCCGTGCAGGACGTGCTGTTTCCGGGTAGGCTGGCCAGGTCCTGGTAACTCCCGCCGCTGCCGGTTTTCCTCTGGATTACGAATCCGTCCTCATTGCCGGAGTTGTCCGTCCAGGACAAGATTATACGCGTCTGCGATGACACCACAGCCGTAAGGCCTGATGGCGTTTCCGGCGCCACGTTGCTGCTGCCGGTGATCACCTTTGCGGCCTCATCCTGACAGAAGCCGCCGTAACCCAGCATGGCCACTGCAACCAGCAGCATTACGCTTAACTTTATGTAGATACGCCCGTTTCTCATAATTGCTTCTTTATTACCAGACATTACCGTAGGATTATAATTTCAAATATACTAAAAATTAAGACTTTCAATAGCAAATACGAACATTTTTTACAGTTTAATTTATAATTAATTCGTAATGATTACCAACCCACTTCCGGTCCTGACGCCGGCGGAATTAGACTGGTTGGTGCCGGCATTATAGGAACCGCCGCCACCGCCACCATAACCGCTTTGTCGCCCACCAGTACCACCGGAATAACCACCACCACCACCACCAGCCACATAACTATTACCATGAGCACCAGCACCACCACCATATCCCCCAACAATAGGAGCAGTAATACCATTACCACCCGTACCTCCATTTATAAAACTAAAACCACCTTGTGGAGCGTTTGACCAAGTACCATTTGCACCGTTACCAGTTAAACCACCACCACATCCACCATAACTACCAGAGCCTCCACCCCCGCCAGAACCCGGAGTCCCAGCTCCGCTACCAGAACCAAGTGTTCCGCTTGAGGTCGTAACAGCATTAACACCATTAGTAGAATTACTAGCTCCACCGCCACCACCGGCTATAATTAGTGGGTTATTGCTATTATCAGTAACAAACGTTCCTCCTCCACCACCCGCTTCATAATAGTTACCGATGCCCTGTTGACCAACTAGTATTTTAATAGTTTGGCCTGCAGTTAGGTTAAAATCACCCTTCATCCGTGCACCCAAACCTCCTGTTTGACCTTTAGTATTACTACCCCCTTGCGCACCCCAAACCTCTATGGTAAAAACACCAGAGTAAGGCACCGTCCAGGTTTGGATTGAACCATTCTTGCCCGTTCCGGTAGGGTTAAAAGTCACATTTATAGTCGGGAATGTAGTTTCATTTTTCGTATTTGAGTAGTCACTGAAACCAAGACCATTATATGCCCTGACCCGATACCAATACGGAGTCGAAGGAGTAAGACCCGTGTCCGTATAGACCGTTGTGTTGGCAGACAAGGTATATGTTGTGGTCCAGCTCGAACCGTCTAAAGAACGCTCTAATTGTAACCCTTGCTCACCCGAAGAATTATCCGTCCAACCAAGTAGTATATAATAAGGCGTCACCGTAGTAGTTATAAGATTAGACGGTGCCAGTGGAATTGAAGTCTGGGCAATAACCTGATTAGAATAAGGATGCTTAAAGAATGAATCGTATGACCTAACCCGGTAATAATATGTCTGGCCGCCGGAAACAGCTGTATCGGTATAGATCGTAGTGTTTGCAGAAAGCGTATAGGTAACAGTCCAATTCGTTCCATCTTCCGAACGTACAAGCTCGAATCCGCTCTCATTAGGAGAATCTTCTTCCCATGTCAACACAACTTCAGGCACAGAATTGACCTGGGCAACCAAGTTGGTTGTTATATTATCTCCGTTCCAATACCTGATTATTACGATACCGGCCGCCCCATTACCAGCAACCGCTCCGGCATTTCCGGCCGTACCTCTCAAAGGATTACTTGAATCGCCCGGAGTAGTACCCGAGCCAGCGGTTAAAACTCCAGATGATATGACGGTGGAACTTATATATCCTGAACCGCCACCTCCTCCAGCCATGGTGTTAGATTCGCTATAACCTCCAGCCGAGCCACCCCAATAACCACCACCACCACCACCACCATAACTATTGGTCCTAGTAACCCCACCCTGTAACGCGCCTTGTCCTCCACCCCCATTAGGTGAATCAGAACTGGCATTAGCGCCAAACGATGATTGAGTCCCCGGATTACCACCATACGCGGCCTTGCCATCATACGGAGAAAATCCGTGCTCACCCGATTCACCACCGCCGGCACCACCAGCATTCCCGGTCCCAGCACGGCTGCTACCACCTCCACCTCCGCCACCGGCAATAATACAAGCATTAGCCTGAGAAACGGACGATTTAAACACTCCAGAATATCCACCTCCACCACCGGCGTATACATTACTAGAATTATTATTTGAAGCTTCACCACCACCACCGGCTGCACCAGCCCCTACAGGACTATTTACCACACCCCCACCACCAACAACAATGTTATATGTTGCGCCGGAAATAGCACTCAACATTCCCTGCGCCGCACCACCAGCACCACCAGGTGCGCCATAAAGCCACCCACCAACCGTACCTCCGGATCCTCCCCCACCCCAAATATAAACCTCGACATTACCAATACTTGTCGGAAGAAATGTTCCTGCTGAAGTATAAGTATGGATTTTGTAACCGCTTGCATATGTGATTGTCCCACCAGTTGCATACATAGCAAAAGCGGTTTCGTAGACTAAATCGGAATAATCACTATTTCCGATGCCATTGTAGGCCCGAACTTTATAGACATATGAGGTTGCACTGTGTGCGCTGTTATCAGTATACGAAATTACGTTATGCCCCAGAGTGACTATTAAGTTATAAGATATGCCGTCCGTAGAACGCCAAATCTCAAAACCGGTTTCATTATCATTGTCAGCCCATTGCAGACTTATAGAAGATGAATAAACTGTAGTTGTTATCAGGCCAGACACTGCATTTGGCAAAGAAGTCCGGGTCGGTTCAACATTCGAATAAGAATGATTCACAAGGAAATTATATGACTGGACCCGGTAATAGTAAGCGGTAGCCGCCGAAACTCCGGTATCGGTATAGACCGTGGTATTAGCCGGCAAATCGGCAATCTGGGCCCAAGCACTGCCGTCTGGCGAGCGTTCCACCTTGAATCCGTTCTCACCGGGTGAGTTATCCTGCCAGGTCAGCACAACCTCAGTCCCGGAATTAACTTTTGCTACCAAATTAGTGGTTGTATTCGTGCCGGAAATTAAATATCTCACTATAACTATTCCAGACCCACCAGCACCCGAACCGGTTGTCCAACCTCCGTTAGATGCCCAGTAGGAACCGCCGCCACCGCCACCTCCGGTATTGGGGACAGCAGTAGGAGTACCACTGCCTCGAGTTTCCGGATTAATCTCAACCGGATATGCAGTATTCATATAGTAGAATGTGATCCCGCAGCCTCGACCGCCGCCATCAAAACCATCCCCGGCCCGCTCGGTACTATTTCCACTACCACCGCCGCCACCACCATAATAACGCAATGTACCGGATATCGAACTGGCTATACCGGCTCCACCATTACCACCAGGCGCCGAGCCGCTGCCAGCCACACCGGCACCGCCAGCACCACCGCCGCCGGCTCCGGTCCATTGAACCGTGGCATTACCTCCGGCATTGCCATAGCCATCGGTTTGAGTAGAATTCCCCAATATACTGTTGCCCCAAGCAACTCCACCGCCACTGCCGCCACTCCCAGCCGGGGTCGTACTGCCGGTAGAAGCACCCCCGCCACCACCAAGAGCTATGAGCGAACCAAATGCTGAATTCTGACCATTATTACCTACTCCCATAGTAGAATTAGGTATGGCCGCACCACCGGCCCCGACTGTTACCGTGGTAACCCCAGCCGAAACCGAGAACCCTGTTCGAGAAATAACACCGCCGCCACCGCCACCGCCGTTGGCATTGGTGGTATTATGATTACCACCAGAACCGCCGCCGCCAACCACCAAAACATCAACATTGCCACCGCCGGCGACATTGAAAGTGCCACTTGACGTGAACGTGTGGATAGCATATCCATTTGAATACGTAATAGCCCCTCCGGTAGCAGTCATATCCAATGTAATCGAATTTATAACATTTGAATAATTGCCGATACCGGCGCCGTTATAAGCCCTGACCTTATAGGCATAAGCGGTGGCTTTCAAAATCCCGCTATCCGTATAAGTTACGACATTCTTGCCAAGGGTGGCTATCAAGCTGTAAGTAAGACCATTACTTGTACGCCAAACCTCATACCCGGTTTCATTATCATTATCACTCCATTGCAGAGATATAGCCGAACTAGAAACCGTAGTGGTTATCAGATTAGACGTAGCATCCGGCAAATCAGTCCGGCTTGATTCAGTATTAGAATAATTATGATTAATCAACGGATTATAAGAACGAACACGGTAATAATAGGCCTGGCCGGCGGTAAGACCGGTATCAGTATAGGCAGTGGCATTAGCCGTCAGGGTAACAATCTGGTTCCAGGTAACGCCATTGTCATCAGAACTCTCAACTTTAAACCCGCTTTCATTCGGCGAATTATCCTGCCAGGTCAAAGCAATCTCGCTCGAGGAATTAACCTTAGCCGAAAGGTTAGTGGTGCCATTATCGCTGCTATCCAGATATCTGACTATCACAATACCGGAACCGCCGGCACCAGAACCGAGCAACCAACCACCATTATTAGCCCAGTAAGAACCTCCACCGCCGCCGCCCCCAGTATTGGGAACACCATTTGGCGTGGAACTACCCCGGGTAGTGGCGTTGACTTCAGCCGGAGTGTAGGTGGTATACCCATAATACGAAGTAGCGCCTTCGCCGCGGCCGCCACCGTCATAGCCATCCCCCGCCCGTTCAGAGCTGTTACCACTGCCGCCGCCACCGCCACCATAGTATTTTAACGTACCTGATATGGAGCACCCGAATCCGGCCCCGCCATTGCCACCGGGCGCCGCGCCGTTGCCGGCCACACCGACGCCGCCGGCGCCGCCGCCGCCAGCCCCGGTCCATTGAATTGCGCTGTTTCCGCCGGCATTGCCATAACCGCCAGTCTGAGTCGACGCCCCGGCAACACCGCCATAGGCCGCACCTCCGCCGCTACCGCCGGGTAAACCATTGACATAACACATTGCACCACCACCGCCGCCGCCGATAGCGGTGAGCGAACCGAATACCGAGTTTTGTCCATTATTGCCTATAGCGGCGGTAGAATTAGGCACTGACGCGCCGCCAGCACCAACCGTCACCGTATAAGCCGAGCCGGATATAACCGGATAAGACGTATTATAAATCACGCCACCACCGCCACCGCCACCATTGGCATTAGTGGTACTATGATTCCCGCCGGAGCCGCCTCCGGCCACTACCAGCACCTCGACATTGCCACCACCGGTAACATTAAATGTGCCGCTCGATGTAAAGGTGTGTATCTTATAGCCACCTGAGTATGTGATTGTTCCTCCGGTGGCTTTTACAATACCGGTGCTTTCGATTATTACATTGGAGTAATTACTGTTGCCAATGTTATTATAGGCCCGGACCTTATAAGCATAGGTGGCTGCCAACAGAAGCCCGCTATCGGTATATGACGTAGTATTACGAGCCAATGTGGCTATCAGGCTATAGCTTGATTCATCGGTCGAGCGCCACACCTCATATCCGGCCTCGCTATTGGCGTTATCTGCCCATTGCAGTCCGATTGACACGGCCGTAGCTGTTGTGGTTATCAGCCCGGACGGTGCCAGCGGCGCTACGGTCTGGGCAATATCCTGGTTTGAATACGGATGGTTGATGAGCAAGTTATAAGACCTGACCCGGTAATAATAGATGGCTCCGGCAGAAGCACCCGTATCAGTATAGACCGCGGTATTAGCCGGCAAGCTGCCGGCAAGCTCAGACCAACTTAAACCGTCTGCCGAGCGCTCAACCTTGAACCCGTTCTCATTGGGGGAATTGTCCTGCCAGGTCAATACAATCTCAGTGGCCGAATTGACCTTGGCTACCAGGTTGGTAGGAACATTATCACCACTGTCTATATAACTAATTATGACGATACCCGAGCCGCCGGCGCCGGAACCGGTGGTCCAGCCGCCATTAGTCGCCCAATAAGAACCACCACCGCCACCGCCACCAGTATTGGGAACGGCATTAAGGGTGGCACTGCCGCGAGTCGCGGTATTTATGACAGGCGGATAGAGGGTGTTTGAATAATACGAGGTGTTGCCAAACCCGCGGCCTCCGCCGTCGTAGCCATCCCCGGCCCGTTCGGTGCTGTTACCGCCACCGCCACCACCGCCACCATAATATTGCAACGTACCCGATACGGAGCACCCGAATCCGGCTCCGCCATTACCTCCCGGCGCTCCAGAACTGCCAATAACTCCGGCCGAGCCGGCGCCGCCGCCGCCGCCGCCAGTCCAGGCTACCGCGCTGGCGCCACCGGCATTACCATAACCACCCGTCTGAATTGAGGCACCGCCAGCACCACCGCCACCGTTGGGGTTAGCCGCGCCACCGCCACTGCCGCCATTCTGGCCAGGACCACCCGGTGCAGCGCCGGAACCGCCACCGCCACCGCCACCCAAAGCAATAAGTAAGCCGAATACGGAACTCTGCCCGTTGTTACCTTTGCTATTAGTCGAATTAGCAATGGCAGCTCCACCATTTCCAACAGTCACTGTATAAGAAGTGGGAGTAATCAGATATGAAGCTCTGTAAATCACACCGCCGCCGCCTCCTCCTCCGTTAGCGTTAGTGGTGGTGTAATTGCCGCCGCTGCCGCCACCGCCCACCACTAAGACCTCGATATCACCTCCGCTAGTCACATTAAATGTGCCGCTTGATGTGAAAGTATGAACTTTTTTCATCACAAAATCCGCTTCTATAATTGTCCCACCGGTGGCAACAATACCACTTGAAGGGATATAACGAACAATGACGATGCCAGAGCCTCCGGTGCCGCCGTTACCGGCCCCGCCGGTCCCGGCCCCGCCGCCGCCGCCGCCGCTACCTGTGTTGGCAGTTGCGGCTGTTCC
This sequence comes from Candidatus Brocadiia bacterium, assembly GCA_041658285.1. NCBI lineage: Bacteria > Pseudomonadati > Planctomycetota > Candidatus Brocadiia > Candidatus Brocadiia bacterium. Next base: position 12,635 of record JBBAAP010000016.1, on the reverse strand, counting down.
GGCAGTATTAACGCCTCCCCCATTACCGCCTCCGCCTGAACCTCCCGGTCCGCCGCTGCTATCACACGTCCCCCCGCCTCCGCCGCCCGCATAAAAAACAGGGGAACCACTAATGCTGCTTAAGAAACCACTGCCACCAGCACCACCGACGGTACTTGATCGTGTTGCGCCCGCCGAACCAGCGCCACCGCCGCCGCTTCCACCGCGCCATGAAGTTGAATTAGACAGGGCATCCCCTCCGGCATTTCCTTGCCCTGGCTGCCCCGAACCTGCAGAGGTGCTGGCATTATATCTGTTTGCTGCCCCACCGCCAGAGCCGCCGTCTGCTCCTCTGTTTGCGCCGGCCGCATCATCATTATCCGACCCGCCGCCACCTCCACCGAAAGCAGTAAGCGTGCCAAAAACACTATCCGAACCATTTACACCTTTATTGGCATTTGCAGTAGAGCCACTACCGCCGCCGCCGACAGTTACAGTATACGAACCAACAGCAACCGCATAAGACTGGTTGTAAATCAAGCCGCCTGCACCGCCGCCGCCGCCGCCGTCGCCGGATGGATTAGGCTCTCCTTTCCCGCCACCGCCGCCGCCGGCAACAACGAGGACTTCAACATTCCCGCTGCCCGATGTGACTGTAAATGTCCCGCTAGAATTAAAAATATGTCTCTTATAGATATTACCGACATATGTGATTGTTCCGCCGGTAGCGTTTACAGCACTGGTAGCTTCGCAAAGCACATTGGAATAATCACTGTTCCCGATACCATTATAGGCACGGACTTTATAAACATAGGTAGCAGCCTTCAGAAGCCCGCTATCGGTATACGTAATGACATTACGTCCCAGCGTGGCAATCAGGTTGTAGGTTACGCCATCCATCGAACGCCAGACCTCATATCCGGTCTCACTATTGGCGTTATCGGTCCATTGCAGGCTGATTGACACGGCCGTAGTCGTTGTGGTTATGAGGCCGGACGGGGCCAGCACGGCTACGGTTCTATTGGAATCCTGATTGGAATAAGGATGATTTACAAGGAAGTTATAAGACCTGGCCCGGTAATAATAAGTATTAGCGGCTGAAACGCTTGTGTCGGTATAGACCGTGGTATTGGCCGGCAAGTCAGCAATTTGAGCCCAAGAACTGCCGTCAGGCGAGCGCTCGACCTTGAATCCGTTCTCGCCGGGCGAGTTATCCTGCCAGGTCAATTCAATGACCGTTTCAGAAACGACCTTGGTGAATAAATTAGTCGTGGTATTAAGATTTTCCGACTCAAAGGAAATTCCCTGGATAGTTATCAAGCCCTGTCCGCTTCTGGCACCACCGGAATTAGACTGGTTAGTGCCAATATTATAAGAACCACCACCGCCGCCGGCATTAGGCCATTGCGCACCGCCGCCACCGGAATATCCGCCACCGCCACCGCCGCCCCAGCCACCGCCGTGAGAACCGCCGCCGCCGCCAAATCCTCCATAGCAATTTGCAGAACCTGTCGTACCGCCGGTTCCTCCATTTATAAAAGCGCGTCCTCCTTGGGAACCTGCGGAACCATCAGCTCCGTTTCCGGTAAGCCCTCCACCGGCTCCGGAGTTTATCGTACTGCCGCCACCGCCGTTAAATCCACCAGCCTGCCCGCCCGGACCACTCGCACCATTAGTGGTTGTAACACCAGCTACGGCGTTATTAGAACCGGAAGCACCACCACCACCACCGGCGACAATAAACGGATTGTTAGAATTGTCCGTAACAAAACTCCCGCCACCGCCACCGCCATCATTCGTGGAAACAGTCCCCTGCTGGCCGACTAGTATTTTAAGAGCCTGTCCCTGTGCCAGAGTAAAGTCACCTCTCATCCTAGCACCTTTTCCTCCGAGGTTTGCAGGATAGCTAGTGGGACTACTTCCGCCCTGAGCGCCCCAGGCTTCTATGCGATAAACACCAGTTTGGGTTATAGTAGTTGTTTGGATTGTACCATTCTGGCCGGTGGAAGTATTGTTAAAAGTCATGCTTACCGGGAAGAAAGACGGCGTTATTTGACTGACTATGTTCGAATAGATGACTCCGATGTTATTATAGGCCCGCACCCGGTAAGCATAAGCCGTGGCCATCAACAAACCCGCGTCAGTACAGGAAGTTATATTACGTCCAAAATTAGCTATTACCGTATATGTAGTTCCATCCGAGGTACGTTCTAATTGGAATCCATCCTCGTTATTGGAATTATCATTCCATTGTAAAACAATAGAGGTAGTAGTAACTGTAGTGGTTATCAGATTAGTCGGCGCGCCGGGTAAAGAAGCCTGGGTTACTTCAACATTAGAATACGGATTATTCTGAATAAAATTATAAGACCTGACCCGGTAGTAATAAATGGTAGCGGGTGAGACGCTGGTATCACTATAGGCCGTAGAATTGGCCGGTAAGGTGGCGATTTCAGACCATGAACTACCGTCCGGAGAACGCTCCACCTTAAATCCATTTTCACCGGGTGAATTATCCTGCCATGTCAAATCAATTTGATTAGGATCTATAGCATAGGCTAACAGATTGGTTGTTTTGTTTTCCGTAAAAACTTCATTCGGGCACCTGACAATAACAATACCAGAACCGCCAGCGCCCGATCCGTTTGGCCAACCACCATTAGCAGCCCAGAATGAGCCACCACCGCCGCCACCACCGCTATTGGTAAGGGCATTAGGCGTTGAACTTCCCTTTGTCGTTGCGTTGGTTTCAACCGGATAGTTATTGTAAGCGTAGTAGGTAGTCTGCCCCTCTCCACGGCCACCGCCGTCATAACCATCGCCAGCCGGCTCAGAACTGTTACCACCACCTCCGCCACCACCCGCATAATAGCTCAAAACCCCGGATATAAAGCAGGCAAATCCTCTCCCGCCATTTCCACTCCCGGGTGTACTACTCTGGGCAGGACAGCCAGCCGACCCGGCCCCGCCGCCGCCGGCACCTGTATATGAGGTAGCGCTACTACCACCTGCGTTCCCATAACCATTAGTCTGTGTAGAGGCTCCGCCAGTGCCGCCGCTCCAAGCCGCACCGCCGCCGCTACCACCTGCCAGGCCATTTACAGAATTACGTGTACCACCACCACCTCCTCCAATCGCAATAAGAGGACCAAACACGGAATTTTGTCCGTTGTTGCCTACTCCAATAGTGGCATTAGGAATTGCCGCACCACCGGCACCGACTGTTACAGTATAAGAACCCGGCGTTACGGCATACCGTTCATTATAAATAACGCCTCCACCGCCGCCACCACCGTTGGCATTGGTCGTATTGTGATTTCCGCCACTTCCTCCACCAGCAACTACTAAAACTTCAATATTACCGCCTCCTGTCACGTTAAAAGTATCGCTTGAAGTAAAAGTATGAATTTTATTAGTAGCATCTACAAAAGTTCCACCTACAGCGGCGACACCGCTCGAGGCAGGATAGCGTATGATGACCATACCCGGCCGTCCGTGTGTAGCCGCCGGGCCAGCATTACCAGCGTTGCTCCTTAATGGATTAGCTGAATCACCTGGTGTTGTACCAGACCCAGTGGTTAATATACCGCCTGTTATAAGAGTAGGATGAACATAGCCCGAACCGCCGCCGCCACCGCTCATGCCGTCACCAACACCGTTATACCCGCCGCCTGAACCGCCCCAATACCCGCCGCCGCCGCCGCCGCCATAACTATTATTTCTGGGCACACCGCCTTGCAGAGCCCCTTGTCCTCCAGCACCAGTCGTGCTGCTATTATATGGATCAGGACCAGCTTCTGTTTGGGTTCCGGGATTACCTCTGTTTGCTTGGTAAGAAGGATGGGTATATCCTATTTGGCCCGATGTTCCACCACCAGCTCCACCAGCAGCTAATGGCGACCCGTAGTTTGTGTTAGCACTGGACCCACCACCGCCACCACCAGCAATTATAACAGCATTAGCTTGCGAAACAGACGACAGGAACACACCGGAATAGCCACCACCTCCTCCAGAATAACGATTATCGTTATTATTATTTGATGCCGCCCCTCCACCACCGACTGCTCCCCCAGAATAACTATTAACTGTCCCGCCTCCACCCACTACAACCTGATATGTTACCCCTGCAGTCACGGCTAAATTCCCTCTGGCCGCACCACCGGCCCCACCTGACGAACCATAAGCCCATCCGCCCACCGTACCTCCAGCCCCGCCGCCGCCCCAGCAATAAACATCCACACTCCCCACACCAGCATTGTTGATTATAAATGTCCCATTCGAGGTAAAGATATGCGTCCTATAACCGCTGCCATCAACAGGATTTGTAATGGTTCCTCCGGTTGCGTCCACCTGGAGAGAACTAAGTGTCAGTGATGCGATAATGTTAGAATAGCCACTATTGCCGATTAAGTTGTAAGCCCGAACACGATATGCATAAGCTGACCCCACTATGAGGCCGCTATCAGTATAGGAATTTATATTACGAGCAAGGGTGGCAAGCAATGTGTAAGTAGTCCCATTTGTTGTACGTTCTAATTGGAATCCATCTTCGTTATTGGAGCTATCGGTCCATTGCAAGACGATGGATGAGGAAGTAACCGTGGTGGTAACAAGACTAACCGGTGCATCAGGCACAGAGGTTCGGCTTATTTCCGTATTGGAATAAGGGTTATTACCGGCGTAATTATATGAACAAACCCGATAATAATAAGTGGTGTCGACTGACACGCTCGTATCTGTGTAGGCGTTAGAATTAATCGGCAATACCGCAATCTCGGCCCAGCTGCTGCCATCCGGCGAACGTTCCAGCTTAAAGCCCTGTTCACCAAGAGAGCTCTCCAGCCAGGTCAGATTGATTTGATTGGCAGAAATGGCGGTGGCATAGAGATTTGTGGTCATATTAACTGTGGCTTCTGAGCCAATGGCCACAAAGGTCGGCGCCGTAGATGCATCCTGGGAGTAATAAAGATACTGTACGTTTAAAGGGGCAACCTGGTTTGACGAAGCTTCGCCCATACCAACCGCAACTTTATCGGTAACAGTTATACTCTGACGATAGCTGGTAGTAAAATTAATCCACGGTCCGGTAGCTGAGATTGTCGAATATTGAAGCGTCAGGGTATCATCTAAACGACGCTGTCGGAACCAATAAGCCGTTGTAGCCGCGCCACCGCCAGCAATTGGCGCGTGATATTGCCCAAAAAAGGTTCCACTGTAACCGCTGGAAAAACCAGAAGTGTTAAGGGCGCCCCAATAAGGTCCGCTGGAGTCATTAGACCAGCCAGTCCAATCTGCATGGTTAACGCTAGGACCATAAATCATCCCACAGCCACGATAGTCGTGCGCCCAATAGGTGACCATCTCAAAATATCGATTGCTAAATGTTTTATCCAATACTACGGAAGAATAATTCGGGCCCGTGCTCCAGGTACGGTTACCATTCGATAAAGCTCCCTTGGGCACCGGAGCCCTGAATCCGGTTTCCGTATCGTTAATCATAGTATTGGCAATGTCGCTGGAGCTAATGGCCGAACTATTGCCGTAGAACATATTAATTACGGTGTCACCGCTGGGTAGCGATGGTATTTTGACCCAGAATTCATTGTCCCCTTCCTGCCAATAATATAACTCCTTGAACATGCCTGTATCGGAAAACCTGACATCGGCATAATCGTTCTTGACTTTATTGGAGCCGGTATTGGTCCCGGCATTGTATCGAGCGTTTATTTCTGAAAGCACAAGAGCCCGGTTAGAGATACGCACCTCGTCAATGATACCGCTAAAATATTGACCTACAGCCGTTGTGCCATTACCAGCCTCAGCCCCAATTATCAAGGAATTACTGCTAGTATAACCAATACTGTAAGTCCCACCGGCATCGTTAGTTTCTTTCAAAACACCGTCGACATAGAACTTGGTATAACGGCCATCATAGGTACCAACAAAGTAGTGCCAGCCAGCAACCAGTGTTGAGCGGGCAACCTTTGCGGTTGCGTATACTGAGTTGCGATATACCAGTATACCAACATTGCCTGCACCAATTGTTGTCTCATTTACTCCAATTTGATACCCACCGCCTTCTGTTTTAGACAGAATGCGGCTATCGGTGGTATACCCCGACCAATCAGCCCGATATGCCCATGCTTCGAATGTAATTTGACTGGTCGGAGCAAGTGTAGGGTTATGAGGAATACTAACATAGCTATTACTGCCGTTAAACTGCAAACCATTACCGTATTTGCCGGCCACCCTGGTCGGGGAATTAACCAATATGCCGTTATTATCACAGCCGGACATATCGATCGTGACAGCTACGGTGTCGGTTAAAGGTTCAGAGAAATGCCAAGAACCAGACAATCCAGAATGATTAATAAAACTCTCATCAGTAAATGGATTAATGATAACCTGATAATCAGTCAGGACAGATCCAGAATTAGTTATTGTAATAGGTCGGCAATATTGCCAGGTGCCCGTCCCAGTATTGGAAAGTCCCATCATAACATTAGACTTAACATTAGAATAACCGCTGTTACCGATATTATTATAAGCCATCAACCGATAGTAATACATCATGCCCAAATACAAGTTAACATCACTACATGAAGTGATATTAGCTGACAGGGTATTGATGCTCAACCATGAAACATTATCAAATGAACGTTCCAGATAAAATCCGGTTTCGCTATTAGAATTATCGTCCCACTGTAAGGTTACTGATGATGAGCTAGCAGTGACTGTCATCAGATTGGATGGCGCGTCCGGGGCAGAGGTCCGGGTAACCACTACATTTGAATATGGGTTATTAGTTAGGAAGTTATAAGATCTGACCCGATAATAATAGGTGGTATCTACCGAAACGGCCGTATCGGTATAAATCGTTGTATTAGCATCCAGGGTATAAGTAACAGTCCAGTTGGCTCCATCAAGAGAACGACAAAGCTCAAATCCATTTTCACCGGGCGAGTGATCCTGCCATGACAATTCAATACAGTCACCAGCAATTATCGTGGCCAGTAAGTTGGTAACAATATTCACCTGAGGATCGCTGGACGGATATCTGATTATGACGATACCCGAGCCACCAGCCCCCCCGGGACCTTGAATACTTCCTGAATCACGATAACCACCACCACCGCCACCACCGCCAGTATTTGCTATACCATTAGCCCCTGCAGCACCATCTTGAGCACCCATGCCGCCACCGCCATTTCCGCCTGCCCCAGACAAACCATTAGGAGGATTTCTTGTGCCACCCCCGCCGCCACCCGCATAATAAACTGGAGAGCCAGATATTGAATATGATAATCCTGTTCCACCATTACCACCGACACCACTTGCGCCATTACTGCCAACGGCACCAGCACCACCGCCACCGGCCCCACAATTAGTATCTCCTTGCAAGCCACCATCATTTCCCTGTCCAGGAGTATAAGCTGCACGAAATCCTCCGCCGGCACCATTTCCGCCGGCACTACCACCAGCACCAGTTGCACTTACGTCATATCCTGCACCAGCACCACCACCAATAGCCGTTAAAGTTGAGAATACCGAATTATCACCTTTTACACCAGCAGGATATCCGGCACCAGAACCGCCAGCCCCGCCGTTGCCAACCGTAACCGGATATACCTGAGGCGTTACGGCAAATGCTGTATTATAAATCAATCCGCCACCGCCGCCACCGCCGCCAATAGTCTCACCACCACCGCCACCACCGCCAACTACCAAGACCTCAACATTCTCCCGACAACTTGCCGTAAACGTCCCGGAACTATTAAATTTGTGTATGGTATAGCCGCCGTTATAGGTTATGATTCCACCGGTCGCAGTGAATACCGGAGTAATCAGGCTAACTGTATTAGAATAAACACTGTCGCCAAGACTGTTATGAGCCCGGATCCTATATGCATAGGCCGTGCCTGTCAACAGTCCGCTGTCAGTATAGAAAGTGGTATTGCGATTTAGATTGGCTAACAGGACATAAGTAATCCCATTTATGGTACGCTCCAATTGGAATGTATCTTCGTTGCCTGAGTTGTCTGCCCATTGCAATGCAATGGATGAGGTATAAACCGTGGTGGTTATCAGAGCCGTGGGCGTATCAGGCACCGCAACCCGAATTGCACTGATGTTCGAATAAGGGCCATTACCTGCTAACGCGTAATAACTCCTGACACGGTAGTAATAATCATTATTTTGAACAACAGTGGTATCGGAATATGCTACTGTATTAGCCGTTGTAGTGGCTATTTCGGACCAGTCAACACCATTAGAGGAACGTTCTATTCTAAACCCATCTTCATATAGCGAATAATCACCCCAGTTGAGATCAACCTGACTAAGGGATATAACGCTTGCCAATAAATTACCGGCCCCATTCAAATTATATTGCGTACCAGAAATCGTGGTGGTCGGTTCAGTTGCGGCATATTTCCGAACGCGCACCCAGTCAAAATAACTATTGACTGCGCTGTATTCTGATACGGTTATTCGGAATGTCTTTGAGATCCAATCAGAACGCGCTTGAGCGTCTGTACCCAGTTGAGTGTAATTTGTATCCAAGGTAGAAGCCCGGAAAGACGTAGCACTCTCCCGGATTATTTTGTGAATATACCAGGTATCAGCCGGAGTAGAAGCAACATACGGTGAATTACCTTGATAAGTTCCGCTATACCTGTATTGCAACTGCGGACCAGCCGCAATATATGGTTGAATACAGAAACGATTAGTGGATTCCTCTAGATGCAGATGGGTATTATTATTAGCCTCAGTTTTATACATGGATTCCCAGATAATCTCATCTGAAGGCCCGCAGGTATAAGCGGCCGAGAATGATTTCCAAGAAACAGCATCCGACCAGTATTTCACAATACCTGAATTAATAGCATAATAGAGCGAACTGCCAGTCCACTTAGCCGAACTAAGCGGACTGGATGAAAAATCATCCGCAAATATGAATGTATTCGAAATACTACTGCATGCGGTTGCCGAGGGATTGCCGTATAACATCCAAATAGTTGTATTACCGCTGGGCAAAGATGGAATCTTAACCCAGAATCTATTGTCCGCTTCCTGCCAGTAAGAGTACTCTGTAGACAGATCCTCACTCAAAAAACGAACATCGGCATAATCCGGCCGCACAATAGGATTGCCAGAATTATAACGTAATGATATTTCAGATGCCGTCAATACTCGGTTGTATATCCTGACCTCATCAATAACCCCGTCGAATAAACCAGCCAGATCAACGGCCGTGGTCGCGCCGCTGTTGGTATTATTATGCTGCGCTCCGATATAAAGGGTGCTGGGATTAGGGCCGGCTGAACCATTAGCCGTATAATTGATTGTCATTGCCCCGACATTATTTGAACCGTCCTCAATGCCGTTGAGATAGACCTTCAGGTTGGTCCCATCATACAAACCCACCACATAATACCAGGTATTGGGTTGAAGGACCGTGTTACCGAAAACGTATTTCCAAGACCCGCTCCCGTTACCAACAGTGAAGCAAAGCTTGCCATTACCATGAGCAATAAAGTTATAGCCCCGACCGTCGCCCCAAGCGCCCTCGATGCAATCGGAGACTATGGTTTGATCCAGATCATTCCGATTAAGCTTGATCCAAGCCTCGATGCTGGGATTGGTCGCCGCAAACACCGCGGTATGAGTAACATAACCGTATTTATTAACGGTACCGTCTAATCCCAATGCCTTACCAAACCGGCTGTCAACGCTATCGGCACCGACGATATTAAGATGATTATTATTACCAGACATATCGTTAGTTGAGGTAGTTGAATATTCAGAGAAATGCCAGCTACCTATCAAACCAGTGTTATTTATAAAACTCGCATTTATAAACGGCGTTATGGCCACCTGATAATCGAGTAAAGTCGTCGCCAGGGAATTATTAATGCCAATCGCCCGGTTATATTGCCAGCTACCATTTCCGGGATTAGCCAACGAAATAGCAACGGAAATGATATTGGAATAGCCACCAGGACCAATGCCGTTATAAGCCCTAACCCGGTAATAATACTGGCTGAAAGCGTTCACACTACTATCAATATAGGAACTTGCATTTGCCGTCAGCGTATAAGTTACTGTCCAGTTATTCCCATCCAAAGAACGTTCAATCTGGAAACCAACTTCATTAACAGAGTTGTCAATCCACTGCAGTCCGATCGAGGTGGCGCTAACTGTTGAAGTAATAAGACCGACCGGGTTTGAAGGTACGGTTGTGCCGGTTTGTTCCTGATTTGAATAAGGGTTATTGACACCAGCATTATATGACATTACACGGTAATAATAGGTATTTGTTGGCGTGACAGTGGTGTCTGAATAAACTGTGGTATTAGCTGGAGTTGTATCTATTTGTACCCAATCTATCCCGTTTAACGAACGTTCTATCTTAAATCCAGTCTCAATTGGCGAATTATCCTGCCAAGACAAGTCAATTCGGCTATCTGATATCACGGTTACTACCAAACCAGTGGTTTGGTTTATCGGCTCTTGAAGGCCAGGCGAAGAAACAGTCGGCGCTGGAGTTGCACTCTTGCGCGGCCGGGTATAGGCATAGCCAATTCGCCAGGTTGGGTTATCATAGCCAGAATACCACATCTTGTAAGTGCCATCCTCCCTTATAACATAACATTTATAGGTATGATAATCATCCCAGGCTCCGCTAGCACCCGCATCCAATACCGGGTTGGATCCATACTTTGACCAAGTTATTCCATCGTCGGAATAGGCATAACCTAATTTTACGTAAGTCCCCTCGTTGCCGCAATACCACATCTTATATTTACCGTCAGCGTCTTTTATAACAAACGGCTCATACACGTGCGTATCATCCCAGGTCCCGCCGCTGCCCGAATCAAGAACCGGATTAGACGAAAACCTGCTCCAACTCGTCCCATCGGTTGAGGTAACGCATCCGATTTTCCAGGTGGTGCCGTTATTGCCCATGTACCACATCTTATACTCTGCCCCATCCTTGAAAACCATCGGACTACCGACATTAGTAGATTCCCAACCACTGCCGTTAAGCAACACCGGGTTAGAAACGTATCTGGTCCAACCAATACCGTCATTTGACGTGGCGTAACCGATTTTCCATACCGCCCCATTCATACCTGAGTACCACATTTTGTATGTTCCGGTATCGCTTATAACCGATGGGTTAAGCACGTGGGTTTGTTCCCATGGAGCACCGGTATTCTTATCCAATATCGCAGTATTGTATTCTTTAGTCCAGATTACACCATCGGCAGATGTGGCATAGCCGATTCTGTCATTGGCATCATAACTCCGAAACCACATTTTGTAAGTTCCATCTGATTCCCTTATAATTGAAGGATTATAGACCTGTGTTGCACCAACGCCGTTACCAATATTCAAGACCGGGTTAAACGAATATTTGGTCCAAGCGGAGTTGTTATTTACAGGGTCATAATATTCAAAAACATTATTACCACTTGAAATATTGGCTGCTGAAGGATTGCCATAGCACATCATCATTACCGAAGTTCCATTAGGTATGGACGGAACCTTTACCCAGAACTTTTTATCTGACTCCTGCCAATAAGGATATTCCTGGGTCATGGCCTGGTTGGTGAAGCGAACATCGACATAGTCGTGTCGGATTTGGGGAACCCCTCCATTATATCTAGTCAATATTTCTGAAGCTGTCAGGGCTTTATTGTATATTCTGACCTCATCTATAAAGCCAGGAAAATATTCCTTGTTATTAGTACTCCCAATCCTGAAATTAGAAACAACCGCATTGTGCCCCACCGGCGTATCCGACCCTTTCTGGATTCCGTCAACCCAAATAGATCGCGTTAATCCGTCAAATTGGGCCACTACATGATGCCAGTTTCCATCAGCTAAATTATTAGCAGTTATAGAGAGATCATTGCCCCACCAATAATTTAATAAACCAGATGCTGTCAACCTTAATGCATTAGTAGCATTAGTAGTACCCCATGTTCCCCATCCAACAATACCATAGGTTCCCATTAAATTAGGCTTAATCCATACTTCCATCGCATAGGTTGAGTTCCCTGATGGAATACCCTGGATGCTTGACATACTCACATAATTACTCGTGCCGTCAAATGACAGTGCTTTACCAAACCGGCCATTCACCCATGTCGGTAAACTGGGCTGGACATTCGTCAGAAACCAGTGATCAATGATAATCTCGTTATCGGCAAAGGTATCTGCGATATTATTTGTATCAATGTCTATTCTTATTAGAGTAACAGAGGTTAGGTCAGGCTGACCAACAGTTCCTGATGGGTTAGAGGTATCAAAAGAAATCAAATTCCAGCCTGCTTTCAATGTGGAAGGCGCGATGGGCGACTTGTAGATATACCAGGAGTAAGCGTTTTCGGTAATATACATTTGAAGCCGGCTTATTTTTCCAAGAGCATTACTGTTAGCTATATAAAGCCAGAGATTAATATACTTATTCTGCATATTCGTCGCCGATATGGTTTTTTCCATGTAGGAATCCGTATTATCGGTCCCGGTCTTGGACATGGTCAAAGCGCCAGTCCCCTCTTTATAGATACTGGTGGTGGCAGTGATATTGCCGGCTGCCCCGCCCTTGGACCAGCCGGTATTAGCATCGCAGCTATCCACCAGAGTGC
>JBBAAP010000015.1 GCA_041658285.1 Candidatus Brocadiia bacterium | reverse complement strand
TCGAGTCGATTTTTCAAGGAGTTTTCTCCCCCCAAAACTCCTTGATATCTGCAACTTATTCCCCTTCATTCCTTTGTCTCAAATGCGCTGACGTTGAACAGTACGGCATTATATCGATTATCGAGCCGGATTATTGGGAAATATCGGCTCCCATTCTTCCGGGCAATTCCGGCGGGCCGGTATTCGATGCCCGGACCTATGAAGTGGTTGGGATTTCCGTTTGGGTCCATACCTGCAAAGAGCAGTTGGTGACTACTATGGCAGGTATCGTTCCAATACAGAAAATCTACGATTTTCTGGAAAGTGTCTCGCAGGAATATGCGGGATCTAACTCGCTGCTAACTCCCTTTGGTCTAACAGCGAGTAAGAGAGGAAACAATGTATGTTTCAAATGATGTCAGGTTTCTGGAGGAGGATAATCCAGGTAGTCATTGGGATTATTTTGGATTACCTTGAAGGAAAGAAGAACCGTAAGTGAATCCACAGTTCAGCCTGGGCCGCCATCGGCGCCACGCCGCACTGTGAGCGGGGAGCAAGGCGCGGCGGCCTGGCTGGGCTGATTATGATATATCTTCGGTAGTGAGGCTTTTATGGCTTTCGAGAAAAAGTTTGAGTTGAAAATGTACATATTGGAAAATGCCGAGGTGTCAGGGCATATGCCGGATGCCTGGGCTAACCATTTGGGCGAGGCAGGAGCGCTTATAAAGGACAAGATTGATGAGCGCATACCGGACGAAGTGGCGTTTATCAGCAAAATGGTTAAACCATCAGAAGATGGTTTCCGTCCGTTTGTTGACCCGACATTCGTATCCCGCAAAGAACGAACCTCGGATAATATCCGCAGCGCTCGCCGGGAAAACATGACCAAGTCATTTGCCAGATGGAAGGAAAATCTGGGTAAGGTTTTTGCTACGGTTGACGGCGTGGTGGCCAAGCTCTTCAAGGAGAAGGTCCAGGCGGCCAAAGACCGCTGGGCACTCAAGATAGGAGCAGGCACGCTGCGCATGACCGGCGATAAGATTCGCGGACGGGGCCCGGCCCCGGTTGCGACTTATTACCTGGTCGGCGACAACCGCGCCAAGGATTGGGTTGGTCCGTCCGGCACGTCTGACGGCGAGCCCTACAATATCGCCCGGAATGGGGAACGCAACGCCCTTAAGACGGCGATTCAGCAGAGAATTATTCAGGGTGGGTTAATGGTAATTAAGTCAGAGATGGATCCAGCGCAGATTACCGCCCAGAATATAATCAATGCGTCGCTCCTGAACGGCTTGCGCGACCCGGCCAAGTGCGATATCTTCGTGGCCACGGCCGGAGCCGATAAGTGCTTCTGCCTGTGGGAGGTCGATACCGAAGGCCGGCTGAACCTGCATGTGCAGGTGGGGATCACGGTCTAAAGCAACAGAAACGGGGCGGACTGCAGCCGCCCTTGTTTCCTTTTAATTCAACCACGAAATTAGGAAAGGACACGAAGACACGGAATTATTTAGTGCTTTGATATTTTCGTGCTTTCGTGGTAAGATTTATATGTATAGAAGAAGATATTTCACAGACGGGCAGGTGACTACTCCGCAGATTACCGAAAACGCCATTACCGAGGATAAGCTGGCCGACGATGCGGTGACTTCGCCTAAGATTAAGAACGCGACCGTCCAGACCGAGGATATCGCCGACAAGGCCGTTACCCTGGCCAAGCTTGGGGACGACGTCCCGGCCGTGGGTATCCCGGACGGCTCCATCACCGGAGCCAAGATAGCGCTCGACACTATCGAGAAACAGAACCTCAAGACCGGGGCCGTAGACACCGCAGAAATCGCAGGAGGCGCAGTAACCGAGGAGAAAATCAGGGACCTGGCTGTGACAGGAGACAAGATACAGGACGCAAGTATTAATCCGCCTAAGGTGGATGCGGTCAATGCTCCGGCAGACGGACAGGCCCTTACATATGAACAGGCGTCGGGCAAGTTTAAGTATGCAACGCCGGGCGGAATCACCAGGCCGATTACGCCGCCGATTAGCACCGACGAAGTCGGTGATTCGCAGATTTCAAATGCCAAATTGCAGGATAGAGCCGTTGATTGGGTCAAGATTGCGCTGGCTTCCATCAACCACGAACTGCTCTATAACCTGGCTCCGCCCACGGACGGGCAGATACTGTCTTTCGATGCGGCGACCGGTAAGTTCAACTGGATTGCTCCGCCTACCGGTGGTGCGGGCGGGATGCAGTTGACCCTGTTGCCCAGCCAGCCGTTGGTGTTCTCGGAGAACTCGATGGTGGACATAGACCAATTAATAGACTTGTCAACCTGGATTCCGGCTACGGCACAAGCGGTGATTGTGGAGATGCAGTTGAACGCTATGTCCGTCCCGGTCGGGATGGAGCAGATACTGACCGTGCTCGGTCGTAGAACAGGTACTGATTTCAGTAGTTCGACCATACATTTCATCTGGCAAAACACTCCAGGAAACAATAATAACGCCTATAAGGAGTGTATGTTAGCCACGGATACTCTTAGACAGGTTCGAGTGATGATAACTAAATCGGGCGTGTTCACATCAACGAATGTGTGGATAAAGGGCTATATAGAATGAGTCTAAAGAGTCTAAAGGGTTTGTGGAGTCTAGCCCCGCTATGCGGGATAAGTGCCAGTACGTCGTATACTCCTACTGGCACTAAGGAGTTAAGAATCTGACTCTATAGACTCTCGACTCTATAAACTGTTTAGACTGTTATTTCTTCCTGTCCAGGCACCGGTATAACGTGGCCCGTGAGATGTTGAGTATTTCGGCGGCCTTGATTTTGTTGCCCTTGGCCTGTTTGAGTGCGTGTTCTATGGCGTCGGCTGATTCGACCTTGCATCGGCGGCGGCGTTTGCCAGTTCCGGATTTTGATGTGCCGGTTGCGGCGCTTTGGCCCGCGGCCGGCTGGTAGATGCTCCGGGGCAGGTGTTCCGGCCGGATATTGCCGTTTTGGGATTTAATTATTGCCAGCTGAAGCGCATTCTGGAGCTCACGGACGTTGCCGGGCCAGTTATGGTCCAGAAGTATGCTCATTGCCTCCGGCGTCAGTACGGCTTTGTTTGATTTGGCCTCCTGGGCAAAGCGTTCCAGCAGGTATTCGGCTATCAGCGGTATGTCGTTAAGCCTTTCCCGCAGGGGCGGCAGGGTTATGGGTATGACGCACAGCCGGTAAAAGAGGTCTTCGCGAAACCGGCCGGCGGCTATCTCCTGTTTGAGTGATTTGTTGGTGGCGCAGATGACCCGGACGTCCACTTTTAATGTCTTTTCGGAACCGACCGGCTCAAAAGAGCCGTCCTGGAGTACGCGCAGGAGTTTTACCTGCATGGCCGGGCTGAGGTCGCCGATTTCATCGAGGAATATGGTGCCGCCGTCGGCCAGTTCGAAGCGTCCTTTTTTGTCGCGGACGGCGCCGGTAAAGGCGCCCTTGACGTGGCCGAATAGTTCGCTTTCCAGCAGGTTGTCCGGCAGGGCGCCGCAGTTGACGGCCACGAACTGCCGGTCGGAGCGCAGGCCTTCGTTATGCAGGGCCAGGGCGACCAGTTCCTTGCCGGTGCCGCTTTCGCCCTGGAGCATGACCGAGGCGTTGGATTCGGCCAGTTCCCTGACGGCGTCATAGAGGTCGAGCATCTTGGGGTCTTTGCCGATGATGCCGGCAAAGGAATGCTCGGCCTTAAGCCGCCGGCGCAGTTCGTTCATCTCGGTGATGTCTTCGAGGATGATAACGGCCCGCTGTTTGCCGTCGTATTCTATGGGCGCCGAGCTGATCAGGACGGTGCGGTCCTGGACGACTCCTTCGTTCAACAGCGACAGGGTAGTTTTGCTGCGATAGGATTCCTTGTTTTGGAGCGAATAAACGGCGTTTTTCCTGATGATGCATTCCTTACAGGCCTGGGAGAAACCGCAGCCTTCGGGTGTTTCAAAGGAATGGATGCAGTTGAGCGCCTCGCCGCCCCGTTTGTTGTGCACTTTGGCGCTGGAAATGTTGAAAGCATTTTCTATTACCCGGTTAACCGAATGCACCCGGCGCTCTTCGTCCAGAATCATTATACCGCAGGGGGCGGAATCGAAGATGGCCCGGAACTTGAGTTCCGATTTCCTGAGCTGGTCTTCGGTCCGTTTGCGTTCGATGGCATAGCGGATGCTTTTGTCCAGAATCTCGGCTTGCAGGCGGCCCTTGGCTATGTAATCCTGCGCCCTTTTATTTAGCGCGTCTAAGCCCAGTTTGTCATCGTCCAGACCGGTCAGGACGATGATGGCGATATCCGGATCGGCTTTGGAGATGTTATCTACGATGGTTAATCCCTGGCTGTCGGGCAGGCCCAGGTCCGTCAATGCGGCCTGGAACTTGTTGGCGGAAATGGCTTGGAGCGCCTCTGAAAGGGTCTTGGCGCGCGTGGTTTCAAATGATGACAGGCGGGATTCCTTGAGGTATTCGACGACCAGGCGGAAATCCGCATCCGTATCTTCCACCACCAGTAGTTTTATTTTATCAGGCATATCGTTATACGACGGACGAAAGGACGGTTGTACGATGGACGAGTCGAGCGCGCAACGAACAAACCGAGCGTCTATCATTTCGTCATTTATCTTCGCACCTTCTTCGTTATTTGCAGAAACTATCTGCCTTTCGTGCCATAGTTATCAGCATCGCGAAAATATGTTCATACTTCTCGTCTAATTTGTCAAATATTTGCTTGGTAATGTACCCGCATTTCAAGGCGAATTCCAGCCAGGTTTGTGTTTCGCCCGCTTCCTGCGAAGCATCCGACAATTTATTAATGAATACCGCTTTGTACCTTCTTTTACGCCAGGCTTCCGACAAGTTACTGCAAACAGACCTTGATGAGTGGCGAATTTGGTCAATCAAAGAATATTTTTCTTCAAGAGGAAAGGATTTTGTCATTTGGAATATTTGCATGGCCGTATCAAAAGCAATCTGATAAACTTCCAAATCCCTGACGCTATTTATCCTTTCCGTCATTTTCCCATCCTTCGTCTTTTCGTCCTTGCGTCTGTCGTTTTATCGTCTTTTCGTTTATCGTATCCCCGTTCCTGGCCGCCTACCCCTCTTTGGGCGGCAGTTTGACGATGGTCAGCCAGAAATTCTTTATGGATTTTACCACTATTGAGAATCGGAGCAAATCCAACGGTTTGGTGATATAGCAATTGGCATGCAGGTTATACGATTTTGCTATGTCTTCTTCGGCCTTGGAAACGGTCAGGATGACGACGGGAATGCTTTTCAGTTTTTCATCGGACTTGATTTCTTTGAGCACCTCGCGCCCGTCTTTTTTAGGCAGATTCAGGTCCAGCAATATCAGGTCGGGCCGGACGGCCTGGGCGAACTTGCCTTCCCGGCGCAGGAATTCCATGGCCTCGACGCCGTCATTGACCACGCTGAGGTTGACGTGCAGTTTTTCCTCTTTGAGCGCCTCCTTGGTCAGCCGCACGTCGGCCGGGCTGTCCTCGACCAGAAGCACGTTAATGGGGCTTGCTATTCCGTTGTTTTTATTCATGCTGTTATTCCTCCTTCTCTTGCAAGATATTAAATAACCGCGGTATTGTAAAGTAAAACGTTGTCCCTTTGCCGGCCTGGGATTCCAGCCAGATCCGGCCGCCGTGATTTTCGACTATCTTTTTGCAGATAGCCAGCCCGATGCCGGTGCCCGGATATTCATGGCGGGAATGCAGTCGCTGGAAAATCTGGAAGACCTTGTCCTTGTATTGCGGTTCGATGCCGATGCCGTTATCCTTGACGCTGAACAGCCAGTCGCTATCCCGTTTTTCGGCGCTGATATTGATTTTGGGCGGTTCGGCGCCGTGGAATTTTATGGCGTTGCCGATCAGGTTCTGGAATAATTGCAGGAACCCGCTTTCCGGGATATGCACCACTGGCAGATTTCCGCGGGTTACGGCGGCGCCGGTGGATTTTACGGACTCGGACAGGTTTTTGACGGCTTTGTCCACCAGTTCGTTGGAATCTACTTTTGTCGCCAGGATTTCTTTGCGTCCGACCCGGGAATATTCCAGCAGGTTGGTGATCAGCATCTGCATGCGCCTGGCGGCGTCCACGATGAACTCGATGAAATCATCGGCATCCTGGTCCAGCTTGTCCTTATAGCGCTTTTCCAGCAATTGTGAATAGCTGGACATCACCCTTAAGGGTTCCTGGAGGTCGTGGGACGCTACATAGGCAAACTGTTCCAGGTTTTCGTTGGACCGCTTGATTTCTGTCTCGGCCTTTTTACGCTCGGTGATGTCGTGGACCATGCCGACTGAACGGATGACCTTGCCGGCTTCATCCCTGGTATGTTCGCATTTTTCATGGACGATACGGACTTCACCGGTGGATTTATTCACGACCCGGTGTTCTATTTCGTAGGTGTCTTTGCCGTCGCGCAGTGAGTTGGAATAGGCGGCGTCAACCGCGGCCCGGTCGTCCGGGTGGATACGTTCCAGAAACGCCTCGTAGGTGGCGGCAAACTCCTGGGGTTTAAGGCCGAAGATGCGGTAGACCTCGTCCGACCAGGACAGGTGGTCATTGACCAGGTCAAGTTCCCAGCTGCCCAGATGCGCGATTTCCTGGGCCCTGGTCAGCCGTTTTTCGCTTTCGCGCAGTTCCTTTTCGGCCTGCTTGCGCTCGGTTATTTCACGGTTCAATTCATCGCGCGAAGCGGTGGTTTGCTTTAAATCCTGTATCATCTTGTCGAAGGTCCTTGAGAGCTGGCCGATTTCATCTTTTGAATCAGTGGCAACTTTATAGTCCAGGTTTCCGCTGCCGATTATCTGGGTGCCTTTGGAGAGTTTTTTTATCGGTCCGGAGATAGACTGGGCGATGGAAAATGCCGCGATACCGGATAAAATGACGATGACGCCCAGGATGATAAATAACAGATGTCTTAAATTTTTCACATCGGCAAAGGCTTCCCGGCTGTCTATTTTGGCCACCATTCCCCAGCCTAAGGATGGAAGATATCTCCAGGCGGCAATGACTTCTTCACCACGGTAATCGATCAACCGGCCGGAATCGTTTTTGCCCTGCACGGCCTCCTGAATAGGCTTGCCGATGATTCCTCCCATAGCCACGTGTTTCTCCAGCGCCGTTTTCTGGTCGTGCCGGAGGGGGTTTAAATAGACCACCTGATTTCCTTCGAGTTTTCCGATCAGGGTTTCACCGGTATTACCCAGGCCGGTAATGTCCTGGATAATTTTATACATATGAGTCATATCCAATTCCAAGCCGATAACCCCGATAAAACTTCCGTTAAAATCAAAGGCCGGAGCCGTAACCATCATGGATGGTTTATTGCCCATTGTTTTATCCAGGAATATGTCGGAAAGGTAAATTTTATCTTTTCCTTCCTGGAATGCCTTTTGCCCGGGGGCGGGGAAGGAACCTAAAAAGTCTTTGGCGGAATGCTCCGGATCACTTGAATAAACCACTTTGCCCGAAGGTGCAGCCAGCATGATATCAACCAAGCCTAAAATCGGCGGCATATTCAGCAAGACCTCGTCAAGCATTTTCCTGGCGGCGATGAATTCCGGATTGGCCGGGTTATTAGCCAGCCGGGTCAATACCGGGAGATTTTTCTTAATGGCGTAACCGCTTTGGATTATACCTAGATCAGTCTTTAACGAGTTGAAATATGTTTCTATTTTATCCGCTTTAAAGATGATGAGGTTCTGCAACTGTGAAAGCCGGCTCGATTCTAATGAATCCTGGTAGTTATGGAAGGTGTTCATGCTGACCAGGAACAAGGGAATCAAGGCGATGGCCAGGAATATTATTGTCAGCTTAGATCTGATAGACATAGAAATCATTTTCCCCGTGCCTGCTAGCAGGCCGATTCTAACCGCCGAACTATAATATAATTTTATGATAGTGTCAAGGAAACAGGAGAGCATATCCGCCGGATAAATCCTTGACAAATTTCATTAATGGGACTAAATTGCACTCCGGCAGATGGGCTTTTTAATAACTTCCAGTAAAAAGAGGATGGCATGCCGAAAAGATTAATCCTGGGTTTTTTGTTAACCTCCTTTTTAGCCCTGGGCTACGGCGGGCTGTGCGATAATAGCAAGCCCAGCGAGGAAAGCCTGGCCGGCTCGTCAGCTCCGCTCCCCAGCGCGGTTTCCAGCCTGAGAGCATCAGCAAATTACACCGCGATTACTCTTGATTGGCAGGATAACTCCAACAGCGAGGACGGCGTAAAGATAGAGCGTTCTACCGACGGGGTCAGTTTCACCCAGCTCGCCCTAACCGGAGCAGATGTAATTACATACGTTGATTCCGGATTAGCGCCGGGAGTGACTTATTATTACCGGGTCAGGGCATATAATTCCAACGGCGACTCGATGTATTCCAACAGCGCCTCGGCCGGCACTCCGGCATTGCCGGCCGCGCCGGCCAATCTGGTCGCTGTAGTTGTCTCGGCCTCGCAGATAAACCTTAATTGGGCCGACGGCACTGCCGATGAGACCGGCTTCCGGCTTGAGCGTTCCGCCGACGGGACCGGCTTTGTCATGTGCGCCGTACTTCCGGCCAATACCGTATCCTACAGCGACTCCGGCCTGAATGATGCTACGCTTTATTACTACCGGGTCCGGGTGCGTAACCCGAGCGGCGACAGCGATTATTCCGGGGTCGCTTCGGCCGCCACGCCATTCAGTTCGCCCAGCCAGCTCAACAGCGCGGTTATCAACTACGCAGGGGTCAACCTGGCCTGGACCGATAACTCCGGCAAAGAAGACGGGTTCCAGGTCGAGCGTAAAACCGGTTCCGGCGGCGCCTTTGTCCAGATTGCCCAAACCGGCGCCAACGCCGTGACTTATTCCGATACCGGGCTGATGGATGGAACCGTCTATTCTTACCGGGTGCGCGGCTGCAGCGCCGCCCTGGGCCAGACCGCCTACACCAACGAATCGTCCATAACCACGCCGCTCCAGCCGCCGTCGGCGCTCAACGTCGCGGTTATCTCATCCAGCCAGATAAACCTGGCCTGGACCGACAACTCCGCCAACGAAACCGGCTACAAGGTTGAGCGCAAAACCGGCTCGAGCAGTGTTTACAGCCAGATCAGCGCGCTCGGCGCCGACGCTGTGGCTTATTCCGACACCGGACTGGTGGATGGCGATATCTATTACTACCGGGTCTGGGCCTGCAACGCCAACACCAGCTCGGCTTATTCCAACGAGGCCTCGGAGGTGATTGCCCTTAACGCCCCGACCGTGCTGACCGCCACTACCGTAACCGTCGACCAGATAAACCTGATATGGATAGATAACTCCGTCAACGAAAGCGGATTCCAGCTCGAACGCTCCGCCGACGGTGTCAGTTTCACCCAAATAGCCGCTACCGGCGTAAACGTCAACTACCATGCCGACTTCGGACTGGCCGAAAACACCGTATATTATTACCGGGTCAGGGCGCACAATCCCAACGACCAAAGCGGTTACTCCAATATTCTGGCCGTAGCCACGGCGCTCAAAACCCCGAGCAATCTTACAGCGGTAGTAATTTCAGCTACGGCAATAGCTTTGACCTGGACTGATAATTCCAATTATGAAGACGGCTTTAAGATAGAACGGAAAACCGGTTCCGGCGGCGTCTATGCCGTAATCTTAACGACCGCCGTTGCGGATATAACGGCATTTACGGACACCGGTCTAGCCAAAGGGAATACATATTATTATCGCGTAAAGGCGGTTAATAATATCACTAAAAGCGATTATTCTAATGAAACATCCGCCTACACTAACTATTGGACCTTGAAAAACCCTACAGGCATTTTACCTTCAGCGAGAACGCAGTTCTCGATGGTTTGGGATGGGACGAAAGCAATAATGTTCGGCGGGTATGATGGGAGTCAGTATTTGGATGACCTCTGGTGGTATTACCCGGCGACAAATACCTGGGTGGAGAAAATAGCCCTAAACAGTGTTGGCTCGCCTACAGCAAGAGAAAAACATCAAATGGTTTGGGATGGGCAAAATATTATTCTATTTGGTGGAGTAGGAGTAAGCGGTGGTTTCACCGACTTGTGGTGGTATGACCCATGGACGAATACCTGGACTCAGAAGATTGCTAATTTGATGCCTGGTTCACCCCAGTCAATATTCGGCCATTCAATGGTTTGGGATGGGACAAGGGTTATCTTGTTCAGCGGTGGTAATGCAGTGGTTAATAACAATGAATTATGGTGGTATGAGCCGATAACCAATACTTGGACTCAGAAAATACCTAATAATACAGCGGGCTCGCCGCCGGCAAGATATTATCATGCAATGGTTTGGGGCGGAGTAAGGATTATTTTATTCGGCGGTTATCAGACATACTCCGATTGGTGGTGGTACGACCCGACGCTGAATATCTGGACAGTGAAAATTCAAACTGGAGGATTAGCGCGTCAATATCATACCATGGCTTGGGATGGGGCCAATGTCCTGATATTTGGCGGAAGTGACAATACTGGTTGCAATAATGATTTGTGGTTGTATAATCCTAATACCAATTCTTATGTGGAAAGGATACCGAAAGACTCGCCAGGTTCACCATCAGCAAGGGTGTTTTCCAAGCTGATATGGGATGGGACAAAAGGTATATTGTTTGGAGGGACGGTGCAAGGTTCTCCTGACACTTATAAAAATGATATTTGGTGGTATGAGCCATAAACGATGCGACAGAACCGCCCCGACGCAGGTGGGGCAATGAAAAATACAATAGGTCAGCGGGGCGATAGGCCCCTTAGATAATACATATATTCTAACAAGAAAGGATGTTTATGTGGTCTGATAATGATGTTAAAAAAGTATTCAACCGCATCCACCAGCTCCAGGGCGATATGGTCCGGCTCCAGGTTGGCCTGACGGCCATCCCGGCGCTTTCGCCCATAAATAAAGGCATCGGCGAGGTCAAAAAGGCCGACTACCTCAAGAAAGAACTGCGCAAGATGGGCTTCGACCGCATCGAAGAATACCGCGCGCTCGATAAGACCGTGCCCTGCGGCTACCGGCCCAACCTGATTGCCCGGGTCCAAGGCCGAAACCACTCCCGGACTATCTGGTTGATAAGCCATCTGGATGTCGTCCCGCCCGGCGCCCGCAACCTCTGGCAGACCGACCCCTATAAGGCCGTGGTCAAGGACGGCAAAATCTATGGACGGGGTACCGAAGACAACCAGCAGGCCATCATCACATCCATCTTTGCCCTCAAGGCTATGAAGGATCTGAAACTCGTGCCCGAATACGATATCGCACTGAGCTTCCTGGCGGATGAAGAGACCGGCAGTCATTTCGGCGTCCAGCGGCTGTTAGCTCACCAGCGGAAACTTTTCCGGAAGCAGGACATCATCATCGTGCCAGACAGCGGACGTCCGGACAGCCTGGAAATCGAGATTGCGGAGAAAACAGTTCTCTGGCTCAAGGTCACGGTCAAAGGACGCCAGTGCCACGCCTCGGTACCCGGCGCCGGCAACAACGCCCATCGGGCCGGCGCACAGCTACTTTGCCGGTTGGACAAGGTCCTGCACCAACGGTTTTCCACCAAAGACCGCCTGTTCAATCCGGCCGTTTCCACCTTTGAACCGACCAAGAAAGACGCCAACGTCGAGAACGTCAACACCATACCGGGCGAGGACATATTCTACTACGACTGCCGGATATTGCCCCGGTACAAGCCCGAGCAAATCAAGCGGGTATTCAGGCAGGAATCCGTCCGGATAGCCAAAGAGTTCAAGGTCAAGGTGGGCATTGAAGTCGTCAACGAATCAGTCGCATCCTACACCGCGCCGACAGCCCCGGCGGTCAGGATGTTGGGCGCCTCAATCAGGTACGTCACCGGGCGCAAGCCGGTACTGGTCGGTATCGGCGGAGGGACCTTTGCGGCCCATTTCAGACAGGAAGGCATCCCGGCCGTGGTTTGGTCCACCCTGGGCTGGATGGCCCACCAACCCAACGAATACTGCCTGATAAAGAATATGATAACCGACGCCAAGGTCTTTGCACACTTAGCCAGCGGCCTTAGTGTTACTTCGACCACCGCCTAAGCGGGGTAAACTCCGGGAGTTAGTGACAGTACGAAGCCTCCTGTAAGGACTTATAGGGACAAGAACCCTCACGGGTAGGGACTTAGGTCCCTGAGCCCTGCCCAAAGGCGGGTAAACTGTGCGAATGGAAAAGTCATTAGTGGTACGGGGACACAACCTGTCTTTTGCAACGCAATAGCCACAGAGGGGTGGTAGTATATCCCCGTGATTACTTAAGTTGTGGATAACCTACCGGCGTAACTTTTTAGACATATCCCGGTGAATCCAGGCAAGCTATCCATCTTTATATTGACTTTATTCCGGATAACAAATATCATACTGATGCCTTAATAAATCTTTATGTCACAGAAGCAGAAAATACTTATCATCGATGACGAGCCTGATGTCAGGAACGTGCTGGCCACGTTCCTGGGCAAGATTGATTATGAGGTGCATCATGCGGAAATAGGCATTGACGGCATCGAGATGTTGGCCAAGGAGCGTTTTGACCTGGTGCTCTGCGACGTGATGATGCCGGCGCTGGACGGCCTGAGCACGCTGGCACTGATAAAGAAAACCCATCCCAAACAGCCGGTCATAATGATGAGCGGCTTCGCCACGCACGATAAAATCATCGAGGCGCTGGACAAGGGCGCCGTTGATATGCTGGCCAAGCCGTTCAACTTTACCCAGATCAGGCAGGTGGTTACCAAGGTGCTCAATCCCAGGCTCAGGTATAAGCCGGAATACAACTCGGCTACCTCGCATCTGTTGCGGGAAAGTTATATGGGGCTGTTGCGGATCATCATCCAGCTGACGGAGACCAAGAACAAATACCTGAAGAACCACTGTTCGCGCGTGGCCGAATATTCCAGCCTGATAGCCAAGGCGATGCGCCTGCGCGACGACACAGTCGAGGTGATAAACTGCGCCGGGTTGATGCACGATATCGGCAAGATCAGCCTGAGCGACCTGATATTGATGAAGGAAGGCAAACTGACGCCCCAGGAATGGGCCGACGTCAAGATGCACCCGGTCATCGGCAGTATGATGATGGAGCAGCTCAAGTTGTTCCGGGCAGAGGAGCCGTTGATACGGCATCACCACGAGCGGTTTGACGGCCAGGGTTACCCGAGCGGGCTGGCCGGCGACAAAATCCCCATCGGCGCCCGGATTATCGCCGTGGCCGATACTTACGATGCCATGACTTCGATCCGGCCTTACCGCGAGGCCCTCACCCCTCATATAGCACTGAACACCATCAGGCAGAATTCAGGAAGCCAGTTCGACCCCAAAGTCGTGGCGGCGTTCCTTGAGGTGGTGAAAAAAGAGCAGGCGTCCGGTTAGGATACCATGTCATGAAACCGGCCGGTATTATGATTTCAAGATGGCATTAACCAGCCGGGTCACATTGTACGGTTTGGAAATGAATTTATAGCCTTTGTCTTCGATAGTCTTAAGTTGCAACCGGTCATCGATATAACCGCTGCTCAAGATTACTTTTAGTTGGGGGTTGATTTCCAATAAGTTCTTGACTAAGCTAACCCCGTTTCCGTCCGGCAGGATAATATCGCTGAAGACGACATCAAATTTCCCTTTTTCCTGTTCGAAGATTCTAAGCGTTTCGGCGACACTGGCGGCTTCGAATACATGGTAGCCGCTTTTCCTCAATCCAAAAGCGACGACATCTTTGATATCCTCTTCGTCTTCTATCAAAAGTATCCGCAAATTGGCTGTTTTTAATTTCAGCGCTGGTTTCTTTGGTTTATCCTCTAGTTTGTCGGCCTTCTGGACGGTCATCACCGGTAGATAGACGTCAAAGACAGTGCCCCCGCCCGGACGACCGGAGTCCTGCCCGGATGAATCGTTCAGACGGGTATTCGGTCGGGTGGGCTGCACCATCTCGCTCCGGACATCTATCCAGCCGTTATGTTGTTTAACTATGCCGTAAACGACGGATAATCCCAATCCCGTTCCCTTACCCCGCTCCTTGGTGGTAAAGAACGGCTCAAAAAGGTGTCCCATGATTTCCCTGTTCATTCCGACTCCGGCATCCTGCACGCTTATCCTGACAAAAAACCCGGTTCGGCTTTCGGGCATTCTCTGGGTTTGCTCGGTAGTGATGTCGGTATTGCCCGTTTTGATGGTTATCTGCCCGCCGGACGGCATGGCATCCCGGGCGTTTATGACCAGGTTCATTATCACCTGCCCGATCTGGCCCTGGTCAATCCGGACTTCTTTCAATTCAGGGAATAAATCAACAATTAATTTTATATCCTCGCCGATAACGCGTTGCAGCATTTTGACCATCTCGGTTATCAGGTTGTTGAGATTGGTGATTTTGACGCTCATCGGCTGTTTGCGGCTGAAAGCCAGGAGTTGGCCGGTCAGGTTGGCCGCCCGTTCCACGGCCTTGCGAATGGGTTGGATGTTGCTTACCAGCGGCTGGTTATCTTTAAACTCATCCTTCATCAAAGCGCAGTAGCCGTCAATCACGGTCAGGATATTATTGAAATCATGCGCTACGCCACCGGCCAATCGCCCGAAGGCATCCATTTTCTGCGCCTGAAACAGCTGGTTCTGCAGGGTTGCTTTTTCAGACCCCATCTTGCGGCGGTCAATAATGCCGGCCAGGGTATTGGCAATGGTTTTCAGGAATGTTTCTTCGGACTGGTCTCGCCGGTGGCCTTCTTTCACATAAATATTTATCAGACCTAGTATCTGGTCGTCAAAAATAATCGGCACACAGTAATGTCCGTGCGGAATAATGTCGTTGTATCTGATTTCGTGGAGCTGGTCTACCCTGTCCGTGAATTTTACTTCCCGGGTTAAGGCGGCTTTTCCGCAGATACATTTCCCAAAAGGCACGCGAACGCAGGTTTTCAACAGGGCATCGGAAATGCTCTGCTGCGCCTTCATAACCAAAACATCAGGCTCGCTTTCCACCAGGAAGATACAGCCCCGGGATTTCAGGGATAACCACGGTATGGCCAGTATCATATTGAGCGTATTTTTGAGCAGTTCATCCAAAGCGATATCCTTAAGCGACATCTCTAAAAGATTGTTGATTGTTTCCTGGGTATCATTGCTTCTTTCAAGTTCTTTTTGGGCCTGTTTTTGCTCGGTGATGTCCTGGACAGTGCCGTAGAGTTTTACTATTTTGCCGGAAGTATCTCGTCCGGCTTTCCCTATGGTTAAGACATTGTTGATTTTACCGCCCGGGTGAATAACCCTGAATTCAAGATTATAAGGCGTGCCGTCATTAATAGACGATTGCATGGCGTTATAAAGCGAAGGCCAGTCATCTGGATGAACCATCCTTTCAAACTCCGGCCAGGAAGGGGCGCCCAGGCGCTGGTCACGGCTGAAGACACTAAACATCTCGTCAGACCAGCGTCGTTTCTGTGTTATCGTATCATATTCCCAATTGCCCATACGGACAATTTTTTGCGCTTCCGACAGTGCCTTTTCACTATTGCGTAAGATCTCCTCGGTTTTCTTCCGTTCGGTGATGTCGCGCAGAACAGCCAGAAAGCATTTTTTACCCGACAGTTCTATGATTGAGACGTGGGTTTCAATGGGCATGATTGAGCCGTCTTTGCAACGATGGGCGGCTTCGAATACGGCGCTGCCCTTTTCGGTTATCTGGTTCATTCGCTGGCCGATTAACCGGGCGTATTCGGGGGTATCCAGATCGCGCAGGTTCAGTTTCATGAATTCTTCTCTGGTATAACCGCGGGTTTCATAAGTGGCCTTATTGGCATAAATAAACCGGCCCTGGTCGTCGTGTAGGAAGATAGAGTCCATGGAATTATCCAACAACAGGGAGTGTATAGCCAGGGTTTCCTCTGCCCGTTTACGCTCGGTTATATCACGAAAAATACCCATCAGGTATGTTTTACCGAGTAATTTCAAAGGGGTGGAATTGATGTCCGCATAAAAGACGCTGCTATTCTTCCTTTTTACCGGAATGTTTTCAACGATTTCAATCTCACCTCTGAGCTGTTTCTCAAACTGAGCCATCACATAAGGCACGTCTTTTTCGGGATGGATATGCGTAACATCAAGACCTTTAATTTCTTCCAAAGTATAGCCCAGCATCCGGCAGATGGCTTTATTCCCGGTATGGAATTTCCTGGTTTCCGCATCGGCCAGGAGTATGCCATCATTGGCATTATCAAAAACAATCCGAAATTTTTCCTCGGATTCTTTCAACGATTTTTCGGATTGCTTCTGTTTTTCTTCCACATCCATATTATACAGGGCAAAGGCGATATCGCCGGACACTTCGCCGAACAACTCTTGCTCTTCCTGGTCAAGGGATGCCTCAACTGGTGCGGCAATGGCCAGAATTCCGTAGATGACGTCGTTGTATTCCAACCGGATGAGCATAGTTTTTTTGCTGGGATATACGGCGTGGTGGAAGCACCCGCGACAGAAATCGGACGTATCGGCAATAACCCGGACTCCTTTAAGTTTCATGGTTTCCCGGAGACAGCGGGGAACCCTGCCTGATTTGACGCTCTCCGCCAACAGGTCAAAATCCTTGCCCAGACCGGATTCGGCCGCGGCGGTGAATTTACCAGACTTGTCAAACAGGATAATCCAGGCGCACAGGTAGCCGCGCGTTTCAGTAAGCTTACCACAAGCCTCCCGGATTAGTTTATCGCGGTCTCGTTCGCGGGTAATCAGCTGGTTGACGTTGCGAATAGCCCGGAGAATATTGTTGAGGTATTTGATTTTCTCCTGGTTATGTTTGCGTTCGGTAATATCAAGGGACAATATAAAAATGCCCTCAGGCGCGGGATGGATGCTGAGTTCAAACCAGCTTTTTGATCCGTCCGGAAAGGAAAATTCATTTTCCAGCTGCTGTGGAATCCGCTGGTCCATGCAGCGCTTGAGCGCGGCAAACATTTCCGTCTTTTCAATTTCCGGGTAACATTCCATCATGGTGCGATTGAGCAGTTGGGCCGGTGGTCGTTGCCCGTGCCGGGTCGCCGCCTCGTTGATGTAGAGGTATCGCCAGTCGAAACTTATTATCTGGCAACCCTCAAGCATGTTATTCAGGGTATTCCGATAACGGTTTCCATTTTTTAAGACATTTTCCATTTGCTTGCTGTCGATGCTGGAGGCAGGTTGTTCTTTAAGCCTTACTTGTTGTTCGGATGACTTCTTGGCGGGTTTTACCGACCGGGCGTTTGATTTAGGTTTTTTGGCCACGGTTCAACTCCTATTAATCGGTCAGCAATAATTTGGTTAACACGACCATTTCCAGATATTCCATATTGAACGGTTTCATTATGTAATCATAGGCTCCCAGCTCGATGGCTTTCTGGTTCAGTTCCATGTCTATGAGCCCGCTGATCATAACCACGCCGATTTTACTGTTCAGCTCTTTGATTTTCTTGATGGTCAGGAGTCCATCCATGCCAGGCATCTTAATATCGCAGAGAACTAGACTGGGCTGTTTTGATTTCTCCCGTTCTATGTATTCTAGGGCTTCCTCGCCGCTCTGAGCGGTAATCACTTCGTAACCGTGTTTTTGAAGGAATTTTTCCAGGACAAACCTGATGTCAACGTCGTCGTCAACCACCATAATCCTGGCCTTGGCCGGTTGATGCGCTGGTACATTACTTTGCCTGGCTTTGTGCTTTTCCAATGTCTGAATGATAGATTTAAGGAACAGCTCCACGCTCACGCCCTTGCGGACAATCTCGGAAACACCCAGTTGTGCAGCCCGCTTTTCCAAGTCTTCCACCATTATGCCGGTCAGGATAACTACTTCCACGTCCTTGTCGAACTCACGGATCTGCCTGAGCACCTCAATCCCGTTCATTTTGGGCATCTTCAGATCCAGAACTATCAGGTCCGGCCGGGATTCCTTGGCCTGCTTAACGGCCTCCTCGCCGTTAGGAGCGCTTATGACCTGATAACCCTTCTTGGAAAACAGGCTGTAAAGCATCTCCCGCATCATGATTTCGTCATCAACAATCAGTATCTTTTCGGGCTTGTTCATATTTTGTTCCTTTCAATAGAACTGTTTTTACTGCCATCAAACCTTGTTTAATATGCTAGACCAGAACAACCCGGTTTTTACCTTTACGCTTGGCAGTGTAAAGCGCCACGTCAGCGCATTTGATAATTTCGTCCGCACACTGCTCGGATCCGGTATAACTGCTCAAACCGGCGCTGATAGACAGGTGAATCGTATTGCCGTTATGGCCGGGGAATAAGTGGGCGTTTATCGCATCCCGGACGGTTTCGGCGACACCCAATGCTTCATCTTGGGCGGTTTCCGGCAAAATCACCAGGAATTCCTCGCCTCCGTAACGGGCTGGCACATCAATTAGCCTGATTTTGTGAAAAATCAGGTCGGCTACCTCTTGAATGACCCGATCACCGCTTAAGTGTCCATAGGTGTCGTTGTATTGTTTGAAGTCATCTATGTCCAGGAGAATGAGTGAAAGGCTATGCCGAAACTGCTGGGCTCTCCGGAGCTCATTATTCAGCCGCTCTTTTATGTAATGGTGATTGTAAAGTCCGGTTAACCCATCCTTAATGGCCATCTGGGTGAGTTTCTTGTTGATATCGGATATCTCCGTGGCGTAACGGCTTGCCTCGATCATTTTGGAATGAACCTCTTTAAGTAATCCGTTGAAATAGTAGCTTATTTTTTCAGCATCATCATTTGTAGCTAGCTTAATATCCTCGTTGACCACCTGTCGGTATGATTCCTGAGCCTGCTTAGCTAATTTATTGATAGAAGAGAATGACTTTCTCAGCAGTATTATTCCGGCCAGCGACATCAGCACCAGCCCTACCGCGCCTAAAACCAGGGTTACTTTTATCGGTCCGGGGATTATCCCCTGCATGATAAAATAGCGGACATCCTTGTTGAGTAAAAGATATATCAAAAACAACACCGGTATGACCGAAAGAAGGCTGTAGGTTACCCAAATGTGCATACCAGATGATGCTTGTTTTTTCATTACAATCATTCTATATTTCCACCGGCGCCCGGCAAGAAAAACCGGCTAATTGGGGAAATGTAGATGGCCTTATCAATAACACAAATAAAAAAAATGCTATTTTATGTTGCATTAGTGTCGCAAATAGGGGTTAAAAACAGCCATTTCGGGAGTAAATTCAGTAACTGGGTGACTAACCGTAAAGTGCTGGTTTTAAGGGAGATTCCCGGGGTGTGCCGAAAACCATCCGATCGTTTTTGTGAGTGTGTAGTCTTTATCCGTGAGGTTGGATAAGTGTTGGTCTCTGACAGGTTTACTACACTTACTGCAAACGAGAGCTCGGAGTGATTACGCCATCTCAAAAGAGATTTCGCGGGTGTTCATCCAAAAGCCGGTCTGGCGGATGTTGTCCAGCTCGGCCCGGAGTATCTGTGAATGGGCCTGTTCCATATCGGCCAGCCGGTTGAGCAGGACTTTGGCAGTCGAGCTGCTCGTTTGGCAGGCTTTGGCCCGGTAGAACCCGGAGGCTTTGTCTTCGTCCTTGATGGCCAGTCCCAGCGCCTGTGTCTCGTCCTTGGATGCCTGGTCGGCGTTGAGGCCGGTCTTTTTCAGCCGGGGCGCCAGCTTTTCGATGTCCGATGCCGGGATTTTAATCCGCTCCCAGGCCCGGCCGTCTTGCATCCGGCCCAGCTCTTTTTCCAGCGCGGCCATATGGCTGAATTCGTCCCGGGCCAGTTTTAGGAACATATCCTTGCCTGACCTGTCGGTGGTGCGCAGGGCGTATTCGAGGTATTGGCGCAGGGCTTTCTTCTCAGAGGCGATGGCGATTCGAAGCCACCGGGCGTCTTCCGGGTCATACTTATTATTTTTCATATTATGGTCCTAAATGGATATATTTATCCGTTTGATAAAGTGATTTCATCTCCTTGATTTTGGCCGACTGCTCGATGAGCTCCAGTTCCTGCTTGAGCAGTTGGTAGTGGCTGTTTTCGACCTTGGCCAGGTATTTGAAAAGGAGCGTGCCCTGGACGTCGCTGACGATGGCCGTGGCGTCGAGGTAGAATTGTTCGGATTCGGACTCGGCTTTCATGGCGCTCTTGAGCAGGATGGATACGGTCAGCCGGCCTTTGGGCACGGACGGTTTTAGGACCAGCGAGGAATCGGGCCGGGACATGGTGATGCCGCCGAAGCGGTGCCGGTAATATTCGTTCAGGGCGCGTTGGTGTTTCTGCTCTTCGTTGATGAGGAAAAACAGCTTGTTGTTAAGCGCCGGACTGCGCACGGCGTTCTTGATGCGGCGGTAAAACCGGATGGCTTCCGTTTCGGACTGGATGGCGATGCCGATGATTTCCAGGGTGGTCAGGGCTTTGGGTAATTTCATAATGCGCTTTCTAGGCTATTTGGCCGGAGGCGTCGTAGACGCGGCCGGGGTAGCGAATTTTTCGGGAGTCTTGGTGAACTCTTCCGGACAGCCGGCACAGCAGAAGTAATAAACCTTGCCGTTGTACTCGGCGGACAGGGTGTTCTTGTCGACGGTGATATCCGTGCCCATAACCGGGCATTTGGCTTTGAGGCCGACCTCGGCGTCGGTAATGACGTGGGGCAGGACGGCCGGTTTGGCCTCGGCCTTGACCTCGACGGTGGCCGTGGCGGTAGCGGTTGCCTTAGCGGCCGGCGGCGCGGGTTGCTCGGCTTTGGGTGCCTCGGTGGTCGGGGCGGTCTTGTTGCCCCTATTAGCGGGACTGTCTTCGGACTTGCCGCATCCCCAGGCGGCTATCAATCCGGCGATGACCAGGCCGGTAACAAACACTTTCTTCATAATCCACCTCTTTCTGGCGCTTTAGGCGCCGTTTATTAATTGGTTTTTTCCGTCTCCTCTAGTGTTTCCTGGACCGGTGCGGGTTTCTGTTCTAATAACCGTAGTCCTTCCCTGGCGGCCTCGCGGACTTTTGGCTCAGGGTCTTCTAAAAGCTTGGTGATGGCCGGGGCTGCTTCTTTGGCCCTTAGTTCGCCCAGCGCCCAGGCTGACAGTGAGCGGACATCCGGGTCGGCGTCTTCCAGCAGTTTTATCATATCCGGGACCGCTTCCATCTCGACCATGGTTCTGGCGGCATAGGTGTGGTCTTCCATGCCTTCGCTAGAGAATTGGATGAGTAATTCTTTTATGCGTTTAGTACGGGTTTTGTCAGTCGCCGGTTCCGGTTGGGCCGTGTAAAATGCGTCTATCTTGGGCACCATTTTCTGGATGAGGTTATCGAGCGCGAAGCGGAGCTGTTTGCCGGCGGCTGATTCGTCAATCTTGATGGAACCGGTCTGGGAATAACCGCCGCCATCATACAGTCCGAAATGCCAGCCCTCGGCTTTTTCCTCGCGCTTTATTTCGCCTGAGTCGGCGAAGATGACCCGGGCCGTTTCGGTTTCGACGATGCGGCCGTCAACGGCCATTGAGATTTCCATTATCTGGACTTCCTTGCCCAGGTTGAAGGCGGGCATCTTGCCGATGCTGGGGATGCCGATATGGTTGCCGCGTTTGGAGCGTTTGATTTCGAAGTCGGTGACGGCGCCGGTGAATATCAGGTCGGCGCCCAGGATTTTGCCGGCCTTGGCGGCCGTGGCCGGGTCGACGATGCCGACCAGCTTTTGCTCGGCCAGCAGGGCGTCCATTTTCTCGCGCTCGACCAGGGTGAACCGTTCTGTGGCCAGGAGCAGGGTGGTGCCGATGTCAACGGCCTGGGAGCCGAGGTTGGTCTTGGTGAACTTCTGGCTGGTCTTATCGCTCAGGGGTATGACGGCCAGCCGTTTCTTGGCGAAGTTGACCGGCGGCGGGGGGTAGATGCCGCATTTGCTGTCATCATCGGTATAGCCGGTGCTGGTCGAGGTCGAGGCGCAGCCCAGCAGGACCGGGGCCAGCAGGCACAGGGTCAGGGCGTAATGAGTTAACTTAGCCATAGTTGCCTCGCAACTGATTTATTGGTTGATTACCGTTCCGGAGTCGTCTATTATGAAGGTTGTGGCAGTGCCAATCGGCGTCAGTTGTCCGTAAGTAATTCCGCCTTGAACGCTGGTATGCGTTTTATTCCTCAGGGTATAGAACCGTTTGCCCAGGTCGAACGACCAGTTGGTGACCTCAATTTGGGTGGGCAGATAAGCCAGGTTGACTATTACCTTGGGGATAATGTGGTTGGAGATTGCCACGGACGCCCTGATGACGTCGCCGGCCGTGACCTTGGGAAGCGTCGGTTGGCCTATGCCTACCAACATGGTATTGACGCTGGCCAGGGCGGTGTCGATACTGGTCAGAATCTGGGTGGACAGCCCGTTGTTGATGGAGGTGACCATATTCTGGAGCAGGGTTATGGCCGTCGGGCTGGCTACGAAGGCGTTATAATTGATGGTGATGCCGGTGCTGGTGATGACCTTGTCCATAACCGACAGGAACGAATAGATGGCGATGGAGGCGCGGATCTTTATCAGATGGGCCTCGGTCAGGGTGGCGGCGTCGAGGTTTTCTATCCCGGCCATGGGGTTGGATTTGATATCGGCCGTGGTGATGCCGGTCAGTCCGGCCTGTGACAGGATGAGGACGACCTCGGATTCGGTCCAGCCGTTGGCCAGCAGTGTGGTCAGGGGCGAGGTGACCAGGGTGTCGGTGATGGTGTCAACGGTCCGTTTAATCTTGCCGGTGAAAGCCACGCCGTTATGGGTGCCGGTGACCGAGGGGTTGAGTGTCAGGGTCGAGCCCAGGGTGAGCAGGTCGGCGAAGGTGAATACGCCGTTGGCATCGGACAGGCTGGAGAGTTGTTCGCCGACGTCTTTGATGCTGTCGTTATCGAGGTCTTCGAAGAACTGGACGCCTTCGACGTAGGGGTCGACGGCGATGCCGGTGGCGGCCGGGGCCGTAGTGCCGCTGTCGCCGCTGTCCGACTTGCTGCTGCTACCGCACATACCGCCGTAGCCGAGCATTAATACCGCGCTGATTAAGAGCGATGTCATCATCATCAGTTTCATTCTGTTGTTCATAAAAGCCTTTCTTTTAGTGCCAGTAAAAACAAAGTGACGTATTGGCACTTAGATCCAGCCAAGCAAGGCTTGGCAGGATAATTACAATAAAATCACCTGGAGAATTTCGCGTCGACCTTGGGAATAATTTTGGAAAGCATATCATCCAGGCCGAGCCGGAGCTGTTTGCCGGCCACGGACTGGTCCAGTTTGACATAGGCGCCGGGTGAGCCGCTCAGGACGGCTGTGGCGGTGACTTTTTCCTGGCGTTTGATTTCGCCGGAGTCGGCGAACATTATTTCGCTGGTGGTGGTATTGATGATACGGCCGTCCAGGGCCAGGTCGATATCGATGGTTCTTGCGGAACTGCCGCCGAGCAGGACAAAGGTGCCTTCTTTGGCCTCGCGGACTTCCCAGTTAGTGATTGAGCCGGTGAAGACCAGTTCGGCGCCGAGGATTTTACCGACCTGGGCGGCGGTAGCGGGGTCAAGCATGCCTTTGCCGGCCAGACCCTGTTCCTGGAGGACGGCGTCAAGGCGCTCCCTTTCGATTACGGAAAAGCGGCCGGTGTTGACCAGCAGGGTGGTGAGCTGGTCGACGGCCATACTGCCGACGTCGCCCTTGATGGGGCTGTTGGTGGTCTTGTCCTTGAAGGGCAGGATGGCGATGCGTTTGACCTGGATGTTAACCGGCGGCGGGGTGTATTGGGTCACCGGGGTGGTGTCCTTGGTGTATGAGGAAGAGACGCTGGAAGAACCGCAACCCGCGATAAAGCTTAAAGCCAGTCCCGCGACCAGTCCGCTTAAAACATGTTTTTTCATCTGATAAACTCCTTTCAATATATGGTTAATTAAAATCTTATAACAGAGCCCAGCCAAAAAGTCAAGGAAATAATTATGATATGCAGGATGAACCAGCCGGGCGAGCCGAGTTTAAAGTGGCGCATATTAAAAGACCTCCTTGCCGATGAAGTATACCGCGGCGATGGCGACAAGATGAATCAGCCACCAGCCCAGGTTGGGGTATCGGGCGAACCTGGAACGGAGCGGGAAATCTTTGGCCAGGTCGGTGAACTCCAGGTCGAATAAGGCTTTGCCGGCGGCGAACTTGCCGATTAGCAGCAGGATGTCGGCCAGGGTGGTGTTGAGGATGATATCCTTGGCCGTGAATGCCTGGGGTATTTTGCCCAGCGAGAAGTCGGCCATCATTATGATGCCGAAGATGACGCTCATACCGTTGATGATGTATCCTAGCGCCAGGGTGCGCCGGGACAGGAATAGCCAGGGCACGACCGCGATATTCAGAATCCCGATGATGAAGGGCAGATAGTTGACCTGGTTGTTCCAGGGCGAGTGGATGCGCAGATGGAGCAGCCAGCCGCCTAGCGAGATGAAAAACAGGCCGAAGATTAAGGTAAGCTTCAGGTTTTGTTTCTGGGTCATATTATAAGGCGCAGGTTAACCAAGCTCTTTTAACAGAGCGGTCAGGAGTCGGATATGCTCCTGCTCCTGTGCTATAAGTTTGTCGAGTTCCGGCCGGCCCCATTCGGGGCGGGTGAACTTTTTCATCTGGATAAAGAAGAGTATGGAATCTTTTTCGAAGTCGAGGGCCAGATTAACCACGTCCGGGGCCGTTTTTATGTTTCCGGACGCTTCCTTAAGATAGCCCGGGCGGATGAAAACGTTGGAGTCGGACAGGGATTTGATATAGTTCAGGTCATCTTCGGAGAGCTCCTTTAATTCGAGGAAGGAGCCTTTCTTGCTGAGGAACTCATTAAGCAGGCGTTCGAACATCAGGCGGTGAGAGTGTTCTTCGGCGGACAGCCTGCGGCAGACGTCCTGGGTCTTCTTATCTCCGGCCTGTTTGGACATAGCCAGGTAGAATTCCTCGCCGTTTTGTTCGATGCCTATGGCCACGTGGAATATTTCCTCGGCATTGAAAAAGTAACTCATTGGGACTCCTTTTTTAGCGTATCAATAGATCAAAAACCAGCCGGAAGTCAAGAAAGATTATTAGCAATATATTTTGCCTGGGGCGGGAATAGTGATAAGTTACGCTTATGAAAATAACAGCTTTGTACGGGAGCCCGCGGGCCGGCGGCAATACGGATATTTTGATGGACGAATTCCTCCGGGGCGTGCTGGCGGTTGCGCCGGATGCGGATATAAAAAGACTACACGTCCGTGATTTGAACATATATCCCTGCACCGAATGCAATGCCTGCTTTAAAACGGGTGATTGTGTCTTTGATGATGATATGACCGGGATTTACGGCCGGCTTTTGGAGTCCGATATGGTGGTTTTGGCGGCGCCGGTATTCTTTTACGGCCTGCCGTCACAGCTGAAGGCGTTGGTTGACCGGACCCAGGCGCTTTGGGCGCGTAAGCATATCCTCAAACAAGACTTGGGCCGGAAGCGAGCCGGGTTCTTTATCTCGGCGGGCGGCACCAAGGGTCAGTCGCTTTTTGACGGCGTCAAGCTTACGGCGAAGTATTTCTTTGATGCGATTAACGTTGAATATAAGGGTGAACGTTTCTATCAAAGCATAGACAACAAGGGTGATATCAGGAAGCATCCCACCGCTCTGCCGGATGTCTTTGAGTCCGGCAAATCAATGGCCGATTCAACCGAGCCATAATTTATTTAAGAGGCTATGGCTTCCTTTTTAATGGGTGGTTTAAGCATTGCAGATATACCGGCAGCGGCCAAGCAGAGAACACCGCAAATAGTAAAGGCCAGCGGGAAATTACCAAGGTCGCCGAGTTTCCCGCCCAGGATAGGCCCAAAAATCCCGCCGATGCCGTAAGCTAAGAATACCCAGCCGTAATTTTGGCCGATATATTTAGCACCGAAGGTATCCGCGCAGATAGTCGGAAATAATGAGAAGTTACCGCCGAAATTGAAACCGATCATGGTGGCGCCCAGATATAATAACCCGGTTGTTCCGGCAAACCATTGGAAAAGAATCATAAATATGCCTTGTGTGGTGGTCATGATAATTATCGAGAGTTTGCGCCCTATTTTATCGGAAATGATGCCCCAGACAATACGGCCCAATCCGTTGGCTAATGAATAAAAAACCGCCATAGCTGTACCGGCCACGGCTTTAGCGGCGGCTTCACTCATACCCGACTGTGCCATAAGCGCTTTTGTCGGGAACAACTTCATCAGCCCGATGGTCATAAGACCGGCTCCGGCGCTGAATACGAAAATGATGAATATCATAAAGAATTGGCCGGTTTTGAGCATCTCGCTGCAGGAAAAATCAACTGCGCCGCAGGCCTTGCCCGCCTGGGGAGCTGGTGGTTCCCATCCGGCCGGTTTCCAGCCTGCCGGCGGAAAGACCATCCAGATACCGCCGATAATTACCATAACGAAGAAAATAACGCCGTAAATAGCAAAGGTATTGCTCAATCCATAGGTGGCAATCAGACCGCCCCATTCACTGGCCAGCTTAACCCATAGCATGGCGCCGAATCCGAATCCGGCCACGGCGATGCCGGTAATGAGCCCTTTCTTGTCCGGGAACCAACGCATACATACGGCAATAGGCACGACATAGGCTAATCCGATGCCGCTGCCGCCGATAACGCCGATAAAAAGAATGACGAGAGGTTTGCTTATTCCTCCGACCAAACCGCCGAAGAGGTAACCTAATCCAAGGACAATACCGCCGGAGATAGCCAGCTTGCGCGGACCAATCTTGGGCATAAGGCGTCCGGCCAACACCATGACAACGGCGAAGAAGGCCAAGCCGGCCGAAAACACATATTGCGTGTCGGAATTAGACCAACCGGCTTCTTTGAGCGGCGAGGTAAAAACCGACCAGGCGTATATGGCGCCCAAGGCTAATTGAATAAGCACCGCGCCGACAACCACCAAATAACGATTCATTACTTTTTCTTCGGGCATAAATTACTCCTCTTAAGTATTTATAATTAATGATTGAAGGGTAGTATAGAAAAGCAGGGATAAAAGCAAGAAAAACAGGAGATTTGGTATTTACCAAACAGCCGTAATCTGGATATCGTTCACATTGGTGCCGGTCGGGCCGGTTTTAACAAGCGAGCCGATAGCCTTGTGGAAATGGTAGGAATCGTTACCTTTCAGTAATTTAAACGGATTCAATCCTTTAGCGACAGCTTTGTCGACGGATGAGTCGTCAACCATCGCTCCGGCAGTTTCTTTTACATTATCTATTCCGTCCGTGCTGCAGCTCAGGCAGATGAAGTTATGGAAGTTAAGCTTTTTCATCCGGAGGGCGAAGGCTAAGGCGTATTCCTGGTTACGGCCGCCGGTGCCGTTACCCTTGACGGTGACGGCGGTTTCTCCGCCGGAAATGATGAACAATGGTTTGGTCCTTGATTTTGCCAGTTTAATTGTTTGTTCAGCATTAACACTTGCCGCGATGCGCGCCTCGCCAGTAACAGCTTGAGGCAGAATAATAGTCTCATAACCGAGTGATTTTGCCTTGGTTCGGGCGGATGATAAAGCCAGGCTGTTTGAACCGACAAGGATTGGCCTGGCGTTGAAGAAATACTTGTCTTTCGGTTTGGGGGTTTCTAATGCGGCGTCTTTCATTCCGAATAGGATTCTTTCGCTTATGGAATATGGTGTTTTAGTCCAGATGTCGTATTTTACGAGGATATTATAAACGTCCTTGAATGTGGATGAGTCGGGCAGGGTCGGGCCGGAAGAGACCATATTCATTTCATCGCCGACGACATCGGATAAAACCAGGGTAATCAGGGATGCCGGATGGGCATAAAGAGCCAGCCAGCCGCCCTTAAACATATCGATATGTTTGCGAACGGTATTCATTTCGCGGATATCGGCTCCGGATTTAAGGAGCAAGCCGGTTAATTGCTGTACGTCCTTTAATGTGCTGCCGGCGGCCGGAATAGTGAGCAAAGACGAGCCGCCGCCTGAAGCAAGGTAGATAACCAAGTCATTTGATGCCGGGTTGCCGAGCATTTCTTTGATATCAATAGCCCATTGCAGGCTTTGCTTATCAGGGATGGGATGGGCTGAGCTGCGCACCTTGATTTTATCTGGGGCCGGTTTTTTCGGGTAATTATCCGGGATGCAGACTATACCGCCGGTCAAGTAGCGGCCCAGTATTTTCTCCGTTGCCAGGGCCATCAATAGGGCGGCCTTGCCCGCGCCGAAGACATAAACACTTCGAATCCTATCCAGGTTATATTGGTATTTTTCGATTTGTAGAATTGGGCCGTTCCTGGCCAGGTGTTTAAGGGTGGCATTGTAAGGATTGGCGGATCTCAGGGCCGCGGCAAAGACGGCCTTGACATCAAATTTGATATTTGATAACGAAACCATTAATTGATTTTGAACTGGATGAGATATACGCCGGCCACAACCAGTAAAACGCCGGCCATTTGGATGATGGACATATATTCCTTAAGAAGAAATATTCCCAGTAAGGCTGTCACCAGCGGGTAGATTGAGCTTATGGGGACCACTTTACTGGCCGGCGCCAGCTGTAAGGCGGCGTAATATGCCAGCATGGCGATGAACCCGGACAGTAATCCGCTCAATGAAAATAAAACCACCGAGCGCATGTCATTCTGGACGAACGAGACGAGTTCTTTGGTCTTGCCGTTTATGATAATGGCCGTAATTAACATAAAAAGGATGGCCGCCGCCCGGACGGTCAGCCCGATCAGCGGTTCGCCCTGCTTTAAGGCCAGTTTATCGATAACCGCGGCAATTCCCCAGCCTAAAATAGCGATGCCCAGGAAAACAATTACTTTTACAGGCATAATAGTTCATCCTTTCTAAAACAGCGATGCTTTTCCGGGCGAGTATAAATAATCGGCAGGATGAATTCAAGGATTATTAATTATCCCAGTTTAAAACCTTTTTCTCTAAACAGCCTGACGCAGGCATCAACCGCATCAGAATCATAAAGCAACCCTTTATTTTTAGTTATTTCATCAAGAGCGGCATCCAACCCGATGACCGAGCGGTACGGCCGTTCTAATGCCATGGACTCGACCACATCAGCCACGCCCAGTATTCTTGATTCAATAAGGATGTCTTCACCTGAAATGCCGAGCGGATATCCCGATCCGTTCATACGTTCGTGGTGCTGATGGATTACCAGGGCTACTGGCCAGGGGAATTCGATATTCTGGAGTATTTCAAATCCGCTCTGCGGATGTATTTTGATGATGTTCATTTCTGTTTCGGTTAATTTGCCCGGCTTGCGTAAAATTTCCGCCGGAACGGAAATTTTTCCGATATCATGAAGCATTCCGGCAACCCGGATGCATTCTATTTTTTCTTCCGGAAGATTCATTTTCTTGGCTATGGCTTCCGCCAGGCGGGCCGTATTGTATTGGTGGCCGGCAGTGTATGGGTCTCTTTTTTCGGCAAGGGAAGAAAGGGTATCAACGATTCCTTTAAGTGTTTTATGCAAGCGATCAAAGCTTTGCTTCAGCTCGAATTCGGTTCGCTTGCGCGCAGTGATATCCTTGACCGTGCCCATCGTGGCGACCCGGTTTTTGTAGGTGATCAGCCCGACGGTCAAGTTAACCGTTAGTTTGGTCCGGCCGTCTTTTTGCAAGATATTAAATTCATATTCCTTGGGGGTGGTTTCCCCGGACTGTCTTTTGGTATAACGTTCCGAAACCATGGCCACGTCTTCGGGCGCGATGAATTTAGTGAAACTTGCCCCGATGACTTCTTCGGCCGGGTAGCCGGTTGCTTTTATAAAGGCGTCGTTTGCGAATTGTATTTTTTCATCCTGGATGACAAAAATACCGTCCTGGATGTTTTCCACTAAATTGCGATATTTTTCTTCACTTTCATGCAGTGCATTCTCAGTTTGTTCTTGGGATGTGATATCTCTGGATATACCCATAACCGCTGTTACTTTTTTAGCGGTATTCTTTATCGGGGCCAGCCAGCTGCCCAGCCACAGTTCGCCATTAGGATAAGTCGTTTTGGCTCGGACATATAATGGTTCGCCGCTGTCAAAAACAGTCTGGATGTTGGACTTGAATCGCCGGCTAGTTTCAGGCGGAAATAATTTTTCCAGTTTCTGGCCTACCAATTCCGCCTGATTTTTATGAAGAGTGGTCGCCGCAAAGGTATTGACATATTGGACTGTGCCGTTGAGGTCAACGATATAAATCATATCCTGGGCCGCTTCAGCCAGCGTTCGGTAGCGTTTTTCGCTTTGGTGCAGTGCCGTTTCCATCAGTTTACGGGCCGTGATATCACGCCCGAAACTTACCGTTCCAATCACAGTGCCTTTTTGGTAAATTGGAGCAATATTAACTGACAGAGTTAGTAGCGCGCCGCTTCGGTTATAAATCCTGACGGTATATTGCTGAGTTTCGCCGGTCAATACTTGCTTGAATACTTCATTAACCGGGT
Source organism: Candidatus Brocadiia bacterium (assembly GCA_041658285.1). Classification (NCBI taxonomy): domain Bacteria; kingdom Pseudomonadati; phylum Planctomycetota; class Candidatus Brocadiia; species Candidatus Brocadiia bacterium. The sequence goes on along the minus strand of JBBAAP010000015.1, from coordinate 12,544 downwards.
TTACGTCGTCCGGGTAAAGCAAGGGAAAGAATGATTTGCCCTGCCAATCTTCAAATTTATGCCCGGTTATTACTTCGGCCTGGCGGTTAAAAAAGGTGAAATTCCCCTGGATGTCCAAAGTCCAAATCAGGTCGTTAGCGGTTTCTATAATAGTCCGGTAGCGCTCTTCGCTTTCTTTCAGGGCTTCTTCGGCCAGTTTACGGTCGGTAATGTCGCGGGATGATTCAATAATTCCCATAAAATTGCCCTTATTATCAAAAATAGGCGAGGCCATTAATTCAATGTGTTTTACTTGCCCGTCAGGCATTAGATGCTCATGAACAACAGAGGTTATTTTCCCTGTTTTACCGGTGATTTCAAGCGGACATAAGCCGGGTTTACTTTTGTAACAGGGCTGGTGTTCTTTATGCAGGATATCATAGCAGAATAAGACACGGTTGGGATCAGTGTTTTCAGAAATGAATGACCGGGCTGTTTTATTCATCATCTTGACATGATAATCTTTATTAATGACCAAAATAGGTTCGGGTACGCCGTTCATAACCAATTCCAGGAATTTAAACGCCTCCTGAATCGCCGATTCGGCCTCCTTTTCTTTTGTGATATCTCGGACATATTCAATAACGCCTGTCCGTTTGCCGGTCACTTTATCGATAAAAGGGAAAGTATACAACCCCTGCCAACCGACAATTTTGCCGTTAGGCCCGGTTTTGGGGACAACCTCGAAAGCAGGTTGGTTAGTTTTTAGGGTTGTACGGGTTGGGCATACTTCACAAGGAGCTGTTCTTCCGTGATAGACCTGATAGCATTTTTTACCATTCAACGGCATGGCGTGCTGGTACCACTTTTCCATGGCCTGGTTTACTTTGAGTATATTATAGTCGTTATCAAGGACGCTGACGCCGTCCTGAATGCTGGAAAATATATTATTTAGAAACTCTTCGTTATTTCTAAGTGTATTTTCGCATTTCTTCTGAATGGTGAAATCGATGCCGGTACCGATGATGTATTCCGGTTCGTTAGCATCATCCAATAAGACGTTGGCGGACCAGCGGATTAAATGTTCCTCACCGGCTTTGTCTTTCCAGATCCGTTCCATCGGCTCGATAGATTTGGTGTTTTTCAGTTCGGTAAATAGAGTTTTGATTTTTCCTGCTTCTTCCGATGGCGTGAATTTACTCCAGATTGTTTTGCCCTTCAGGTTATCCGGCGAATATCCGGTCAGTTGCTGGGCCGCTTTATTAAAAAGGATGATGTTCCCGTTTTTATCCAGCACCACTACGTAGACATCCAGATTGTTAAGCACCTCGAAAAGGGCTTTATGCTGTATAGGTATTTCGGGTTGGGATTTGTCGTTTGAATTAATAGGTTTGTCTTTCATTTGCCAGATAATATTACCAGAACGTGCCCGGAAAGTCAACAAAAATACCCGACAGTTAATCGAAGAATTGCAGATAAATCGCCCGGACCACGCGTTTGATGAACTTATCCTTGATGATGAAATAATAAGCCACCGAAGACGCTCCGGCCGAGATAACCTCGACATTGACGTCCTCATCGGCCACGGCCTTGAAAACCTGGGCAGCCAAGCCCTTGGCTCTGACCAGACCCTCGCCGACTATGCCGACCAGGGCGATGCCCTTGACCTTTTCCAGGTGTTCGATGACGTTGATGCGCGCCTTGGTCAGCGCCTGATAGGCCGATTCCAGGTCATCCTTGGCCAGCAGGATGTTAATGCAGGTCTGCGACGTTATGACCGACTTGATATTTAGCCCGCGGTTGACGATGCTGGCCGTAATATCCTGGAGCACGCCCGGCTTATAGCCCACGCCGGCTCCGTGGATTTTCAGGATGGCGATATTTCTGTCGTAAGCGATGCCTTTGACGATATCCCTGCTTTTGTATCCCTGAGCCACTATGGCCGTGCCTTTGTGCTTGGGATTGAAGGTGTTGCGGATGATGATGGGTATTTTCTTGAGCATGGCCGGTTCGACCATCCGGGGATGCAATATCTCGGCGCCGAAGTAGGCCATCTCGGCCGCTTCGTCGTAAGAAAGCACATCCAAAAGATGCCCGCTCCGGACTATCTCTGGGCTGACACTCATAAAACCGTCGACGTCTTTCCATATTTCCAGCTGGTCGGCGTCAAGCGCGTAAGCCACGACCGAAGCACTGTAATCGCTGCCGCCCCGGCCGAAGGTGGTCGTTCGCTGGTAGCGGTCGCATCCGAAAAACCCGGTTATAAGCGGGACCGCGTTTTTCTTGATTATGGGCATCAGGTTATGCCTCAGGCTCCGGGTGGCCAGCGGCAGGATGGCCGAAGCCTTACCGAAATCGCCATCCGTAATCATGCCTATTTTATCGGCCTCGAGCGGTTCGGCCCGGGCGCCCAGGCTCTGGAGTACCTCGGCCATGACCAGTACAATCAGACGTTCGCCGAAACTGATGATGAAATCCTGCGTCCGGTTGCTGACTTCTTCCACATAGCTGACGCCGTAAAACAAGCGCTCTAGCTTGGACAGGTTAAGATTGAGCGAGCGGACGGTCTCAGGCCGTATGGCCTTTTTGCCCAGGGCGGTTTTCAGGATGTCGAAATGCCGGGTTTTCAGGTTCTGGACGAATCTTTTTATCTGCGCTTGGCTTGATGGTTTGCTGGAGCAGGTCCGGATGAAACCAAGCAGGCTGTCGGTCACGCCGTTAAGGGCCGAAAGCACCACCGCTTTATCGCCCTTGGTGTTGATGATAATCCTGGCCACGTCGCGGAAAGCGGCCGGACTTTTCAGGCTGGCCCCGCCGAATTTAAGGACTTTCATTATTACCTTTCAGTTAATGGCGACACTGCGCCACTTATTTGACATCGGAAAGAAAAAAGATATAGTTAAATTTATTATATGAACAAGACCAACCGCCGGTTATCGGGCCTGGATAAAAAATATCTCTGGCATCCGTTTACCCAGATGAAAGAATGGATGTCCGACGATATGGTTATAATCAGCCGGGCCAAAGGCAACTATCTTTATGACAGCCGGGGCCGGCGTTATCTGGATGGCGTGTCTTCGCTTTGGTGCAACGTGCACGGACACGGCCGTCCCGAAATTGACCGGGCCGTTCGGGGACAGCTCAACCGGGTGGCTCATTCGACTATGCTTGGTCTGGCCAACGTTCCAGCCATAGAATTGGCCCGGGAGCTGATTCGGGTCGCGCCCAAGGGACTGAGCCGTGTGTTTTATTCCGACAGCGGTTCCACGGCCGTGGAAATAGCGCTGAAAATGGCCTTTCAGTTCTGGCAACAGGCGCCCGGCAACCGCAAAGCCAACACACGTAAGACCAAATTCCTGACTTTTGCCAACGCCTATCACGGCGATACCATCGGTTCGGTCAGCCTGGGCGGCATGGACCTGTTTCACGCCATATATAAGCCGTTATTGTTCAAGACCATCCAGGCGCCGGCGCCATATTGTTACCGCTGCCCGCTCAATATGGAAAGAAGCGCCTGCCGGATGGAATGCCTGCTTAAAGCCGAGCAACTGATTAAGAAACATCACCGGCAATTGGCCGGGATAGTCATAGAACCGCTAATCCAGGGTGCGGCCGGGATGATTACCCAGCCGGCCGGATTTCTCAAACGGCTCCGCCAGTTGTGTACTCAATATAACATCTTGTTCATTGTTGACGAGGTGGCCACCGGTTTCGGCCGGACCGGACGGATGTTTGCCTGCGAACACGAATCTGTTCGGCCTGATATTATGGCTGTGGCCAAGGGCATCACCGGCGGCTACCTGCCCCTGGCCGCCACTCTGACCACGGAAAAGGTCTTCGCCGCGTTTCTGGGCGAATATCGGGACAACAAGACCTTCTTTCACGGCCACACCTATACCGGCAATCCGCTGGCCTGCGCGGCCGCCCTGGCTAACCTGGAAATATTCCGTAAAGACAAGACCATTCGGCAGTTGGGACCTAAGATTCGCCGGCTCACCGAACGACTAAATGAATTCCGGCGCCTGGCCCATGTCGGCGATATCCGCCAATGCGGACTTATGGTCGGGATAGAGTTGGTCCGGGACAAGGCCGCAAAACAGCCTTATCCTTACCAGGCCAGAATGGGGCGCAGGGTCATGCTCAATGTCCGCCAGCACGGGATAATCCTGCGCCCCTTGGGTGATGTGATAGTCCTGATGCCGCCGTTAAGTATTTCCGGTCGGCAGTTGGAATACCTGCTCGACGCGGTTTGGCGCGCTATCGAGGAAATCCGCTGATTGTTGTGCTTATTTCTGAGTCTGTTTGTAAATCTTTGCCTCGGTGTCACTCAGGGTTATGGCTATTGACTTGCCTTCCCGGTTGACGTTGACCTTGTTTTCCCGGGCCAGCCAACCCATTGCCATAGTGGCTATTTCCGGTTTCAGCTTCATCTCCAGAGCGATGGCTGACAGAGACGTCTTGCCGTTTTTGCCCAGGTGTTTCCACATTTCGCCGGCGGTCTTGCCTATTTCCGCTTTTAACATTATTGTCACCCCCTTCCAATGTCTTTAAATATCGTTATTTCCAGGCTGGTTATTGTAATAAGTCCGGCAATTTTGTCAATAGGAAAATAGATATTCCGGCAAAAATAATATTACCGAAAAAGTATCATTTAATTTGACTCCGGTCGCCGGATATAATAGATTCCCGCAAAAGAAAGGTAGTGTGGCAGTTTGATGCCACGATGAACATCGTGGCAGAATTACTGCCAACTATACTGGGCTGATAACTCATTACATTCTAACAGCCCAAGTAAAGGAGTGACCTATGAATAAACTGACAAAACAGGCGGTTGTTTGCGGGATAATGGTTATGGCCTTGCTCGCATCCGGCTGCGGAGAGGAGAAAACACCGATGGATACCAACGTTAACAAGGCTCCGGTCGAAATCACCACCACGTCCGGATTGAAATACATTGATTTGACGGTCGGCACCGGCGTCGAAGCCCGTCCGGGCAAGAGCGTCTCGGTTCATTATACCGGCTGGCTGACCAACGGCACCAAGTTCGACAGTTCCAAAGACCGGGGCCAGCCGTTTGTCTTCGGCTTGGGCGCCGGACAGGTCATCCGCGGTTGGGACGAAGGCGTGGCCGGAATGAAAATCGGCGGCAAGCGCAAGCTGACCATCCCGCCGCAAATCGGCTATGGCCCGCGCGGCGCCGGCAATGTTATTCCGCCTAACGCTACGCTTATCTTCGAGGTGGAACTGTTGGGCGTGCAATAGCGCCGGCGGTTATTTTTCTTCGATCAGGAGCAATTTGTTGGCCGCCGGTTTATCCATCTTCTGGACCTTGCCGCAGGGCCAGCGGACTTCCAGCTTGTCTATCTGCTTGATGTTGCCTATCCCAAAATATGCCAGATACGGGGCATACGAGGTGGAGCAAGTCGTTATCCCGATTTCCCGCATTTGAGTTTCTGTGCCGGCAGACAATATTATTCGCGCGCCGATTCCAAATTTATTGCAATGATTACCTTTTAATTTTACTTGAAGCCAGCTGTTCTTATTATTGCAATCGTTCTTGAACAGGCGCAGGCAATTCGGCGCGCCTTTGTCAGATACCACCTTGCCGCCGGTGATTAAGTCAACATCGCCGTCGTTATCATAATCAACCGGTGTGCAGATATAGGTGTCCCAGATCCGGGCCCCGGCCTGGTTGGTCAGCTCGTCAAAGTAGACCTCTTTGCCGTTGCCATTACGGAACAGCCGGGAAAAGGCATAAGGCAGTTCGTCATAAATCTGGGTAATGAATAAATCAAGGAAGCCATCATTGTCAAAGTCGGCTAAAGACGTGCCGCAGATGGTTTCTTCCTCTCCGCCGATTGTCTTTAGCGGAATGCCGGCTTTTACCCGGATGTCCGTAAATCTATACTGCTTGGCTGGGCCAAGATTCTGGCATATTTTCGCGTCATCGCAGATAAAACCCCGGCCGGACTGGATATCCTTATGGGCAAAATTTCCGACCACCAAATCCAATAGGCCATCATTATTGATATCTCCGAAGGCCGAAGCAATGGTATGGCCGAAATAACCCTGACGTTCTATGCCATTGACTCCTTTGTCGACGGCCACGTTTCTGAACGTATTGTCCTTCTGGAGTTCCCAGAGGTAGTTAGGTCTGAGCCTGTAGTTGGAGACATAGATATCCGTCAGCCCGTCGTTGTTATAGTCGCCGATAACAGCGCTCCGGCCGGGCAGAGGCGAGTTTTTCTCGGCGGTCATGCCGGCCTTCTCTGTGACATCAACGAATCTGCTTTTTTCGTTATGGAGCAACCGGTCCGCCAGGCTGGCCTTATCAGATTGATAATTAACGATATAAAGGTCGGGATAGCCGTCGCGGTCATAATCAAGGCAGGCCGCGCCGGTGGTCAGCACATTATCATTAATATCGCCGGCCTGGACAGAAATATCAACGAACTTATAATCAGGCTTGCCGGTATTGCGCCAGAGGGTATCTTTTTGCCCAAAAGTGAGCAGGTCTAAATTGCCGTCATTGTCATAATCTATCCAGAGTGCGCCGCCGCCGTCAAAACTTATGCCGGCATCAACAGTAACATCGGTAAATTTCCAGGCGGGCGGGCCGCTATTGCGGAAAAGTTGCTGGCCCCTGAGGATGAAATCCTGGTAACCATCGTTGTTATAATCAGCCCAAGCCAGTTGGGCATCCCGCGCCCCGATGTCTTTCAATCCGGCTGATTCGGCAACTTCGGTGAATTTTATAGGCGGCGCGGACGAAGATTCTTCCGCGACATTATAAGTTTGGACAAGTAGGCATAAAGAAACAGCCGTGATATATAACAAGAAAATACTTTTTCTCACAGGTATTCTATTCCTTGATATCCACGTTCTTACACGAGGCCGGTTCCGAGGTTGCCGCATTGCAGGCGTCAAAATACAGATGGCCTTCCTTTACCCGGATGACTATCTGGTTGAATTCCTTATAGGCGTCTTTGAGTATCTGCTCGGAGAGCGGATCCTCAATGAATTTCTCTATCGCCCGCTTGAGCGGCCGGGCGCCGAAATCGGGATTATACCCTTGGTCAATCAGGAAGTCTATCGCTTCCGGCGTCATAACCAGGTCCAGTTTGCGGTCTTTTAACCGTGCCCTGACTCCGGCCACCTCGATATCCACGATGCTCTTCAGGTCGGATTTGTCGAGGGACTTGAAGACAATCACGTCGTCCAGCCGGTTCAGGAACTCCGGCCGGAAATATTTCTGGACCTCCTTGAGGAGCATATCCTTCATCGTTTCGTACGAAGAATCCACCGTGGTTTTCTTAAAGCCCATAACCGCTTGGTTTTTAATCAGGTCGGCGCCGATGTTCGATGTCATAATCAGGATGACGTTCTTGAAATCGATATGCCGTCCGAAGCTGTCCGTCAGTCGGCCTTCTTCCATAATCTGGAGGAGCATATTGAACACGTCGGTATGGGCTTTTTCTATTTCGTCCAGCAGCACCACCGCGTAAGACCGGCGCCTGATTTTCTCGGTCAGCTGTCCGCCTTCTTCGTAGCCGACATAGCCGGGCGGCGCGCCGACCAGGCGCGAAACGTTGTGCTTTTCCATATATTCGGACATATCAATCTGGATAAGGGCGTCTTCCTCGCCGAACATCACCTTGGCCAGCGCTTTGGCTAAAAGGGTCTTGCCGCATCCGGTCGGACCGACGAAGATGAACGAGCCAATCGGACGGCGCGGGTCTTTCAACCCGGACCTCGACCGCCTGATGGCTTTGGAAATGGCGTAGATGGCCTCGTCCTGGCTGACCACCATCTTGTGCAGTTCTTCTTCCATCTTGAGCAGTTTCTCGGCTTCCTTCTTCTCCAGCCGGGAAAGCGGCACGCCGGTCATCCGGGCCACCGTCTCGGCGATGATGTTTTCGTCCACCTGGCCGACCGTTTCGGCCGTCTTTTTCTTCCATTCCTTAAGCGATGTTTCCTTATGCTGTCGCAGTTTTAGTATCTTATCGCGTATCTGGGCGGCCTTCTCGAAGTCCTGGGCCGCGATGCTGGCTTCCTTGTCCTTTTCCATCTGCAAGACCTCGTTTTCCAGGTCTTTCAGGTCCGGCGGTTTGTTCATCGAGCGCAACCGCACCCGGGCTCCGGCCTCGTCCATTACGTCAATGGCCTTGTCCGGCAGGTAGCGTCCGCTGATGTAGCGGTATGAAAGCTCCACGCAGTTTTCCAGGGCCAGGTCGCTGAACTTAACCCCGTGATGCGCTTCGTATTTCTCGCGCAGTCCTTTAAGAATCAGCAGGGCTTCGGCCTTGGTCGGCGGGTCGACCATTATGGTCTGGAACCGGCGCTCCAGCGCGCCGTCCTTTTCCACGTGTTTGCGGTATTCGTCCAGGGTAGTGGCGCCGATGCATTGTATCTGTCCCCGGGACAACGCCGGTTTGAGCACGTTGGAGGCGTCGATGGCGCCTTCAGCCGCGCCGGCCCCGACCAGCGTATGCATCTCGTCTATGAACAGGATGATGTGCTTGGCCTTGATGACCTCGTTCATCACCGCCTTGATGCGTTCCTCGAATTGGCCGCGATACTTGGTGCCGGCCACCATCAGCGGCAGGTCAAGTATGACGATGCGTTTTTCCTTGAGTATTTCCGGCACGTTGCCGGCCACGATATCCAATGCCAGTCCTTCGACGATGGCGGTTTTGCCTACGCCGGCTTCGCCCAGCAGGACGGGGTTGTTCTTGGTTCTCCGGCAAAGTATCTGGATGAGTCGTTCAATCTCATTGCGCCGGCCGATGACCGGGTCCAGCTGGTTCTGCGAGGCCATAGCGGTCAGGTCGCGCCCGAAGGCGTCCAGCGCCGGGGTTTTGGACCGGCCCGGTGATGTCCGTCCGCCCGACTTTGCCGCGGCCGCCCCTTCTGATTCCTCATCGACACCGCCGTGCGAAGGCATACCTTCGCCCAGGATAGCGCCGATTTCCTCGCGCAATGCGTCCAGCTTGACGCCCAGGTTCTTGAATATCCGCGCCGCGATGCCGTCTTCCTCGCGGAGCAGGCCCAGCAACAGGTGTTCGGTGCCGATGTAATCGTGTTTAAGGTGAGTCGCCTCCTCGTGGGCGAATTCCAGGGCCTTCTTGGCGCCCGGCGTAAAGGGCAGTTGCCCGCCGACGGTCGGACGCGGCTCGGTCTTTATCACCCGCTCCACCTCGTCCATCACCTTTTTGATGTCCAGTTCCATATTGAGCATGGCCCGGGCGGCCACGCCGCTGCCTTCACGCAGCAGGCCCAGCAACAGGTGTTCGGAGCCGATGCTTTCGTGGCCCAGCCGTTGCGCCTCGATTCTGGATAAGCTGATTACTTTTCGTGCCCGGTCGGTGTATTTGTCAAACATAAAGTACTCCTCTTAGAGGCTGTTAGCGACAAAGGAGCGTTACAGCCTCTTAGATCCCGTAATCATTCATAAGAATGATTTCGGGATACTACCTTTAACTAAATAAATACGAAACCCTAAACAAATCACAAATACTAATTCCTAATGCCCTAAACAATTCATCTGTTGTTTAGAGTTTGTTTATTAGAATTTGTAGCTTGTTTCGAATTTAGATATTAGTACTTAGTATTTTCTCCTAAATTGTATTCCCCGTAATCTTTTTATATGCCTCTGCGTATTTAGCCGATGTTTTATTTATAATCTCCTCCGGCAGTTTGGGCGGAGGCGGAGTCTTGTTCCAGTTGATGCTTTCCAAGTAATCCCGGAGGAACTGCTTGTCGAACGACGGCTGTCCTTTACCCGGAGCGTAGCTGTCGGCCGGCCAGAAGCGAGACGAATCAGGGGTCAGCGCCTCGTCCACCAGGATGATTTCGTTATTAACGGTGCCCCACTCGAACTTGGTATCGCAGATGATGATGCCCTTGGTCAGGGCGTATTTATGGGCCGCCTCGTATACTTTAATGCTCCGGTCGCGCAGTTCTTTTGCGGCCGGTTCGCTTATTATGTTAGCCATCTGCTCGAAAGAGATATTCTCATCGTGGCCCGAGGTGGCCTTGGTGGACGGCGTAAAGATGGTCTGGGGCAGGCGGTCCGATTCTTTCAGCCTGGCCGGTAGTTTGACGCCCGAGACGGAGCCGGTCTTGGAATAATCCTTCCAGCCAGACCCGGCCAGGTAGCCCCGGACGATGCACTCGACCGGGAAGACCTTGGCGCTCTTGACCAGCATCGAGCGTCCAACTAATTGAGATTCGTATTTCTTAAGGATATCAGCCGTTTTCTTATCGGTCAGCCGGCAGATTTCGGCGAAATCGGAGCTGACGAAATGCGAGCCGGTGATGTCGCGGATAAGCCGGAACCAGAAGGTCGAGATAGCCGTCAGTACCTGGCCTTTGAAAGGGATGCCGTCGGACATAATGACATCAAAAGCCGAGATCCGGTCGGTGGTGACGATGAGCAGGTAGTCCCGGTCGATTTTGTATATATCGCGGACCTTGCCCTGCCCGACCCGTTCCAGTTCGCGGATATCGGTGGTCAGCACAACGTTTGGTTTAGGCATAAATTTTATAACAGTGACTGGACGAGACTTTATTTTAGTGTCCCGCGCCATCGGCGCAATTCGTGCTTTCGTGGTAAATAGATTGTCTCTTAAAGTCCCTGTTTAGATTTTCTTGTATAGCAAAATCAGCGGCCGGTGTCAAGAAAAGAGAAAAGCATACCTTATTAGCACTTATCCCAAGCGTAGCCTTTTCCTACACACTGTATACTGGATACTATTATTTGACATATTTCTTATCCAGTGCTATTCTGCGTATAAAGAATCAGGTGAAAGGAAAGTTGTAGCAATACGAGGAGATATTCCATTTTTACGGTTTGAATAGGAAGCAGAATAATTATGTCAAAACAGAATGAGTTAGAAACACGGCTGTGGGATGCGGCGGACCAGTTGTGGGCGAATACTGGTCTGAAACCATCAGAGTTTTCGGTTCCGGTGCTGGGTCTAATATTCCTTAAATTTGCTGATTTTAAGTTTACTGCCGTTAAAGATGAGATAGAAAAGCAACATCAGAAAAGTGGTAGCAGACGCTCTATCTCCAAGGTGGATTATCAGGCAAAAGGCGTTTTGTATCTGCCGGAAAAGAGCCGGTTTTCTTACCTGATAAACCTGCCTGAAGGCGCCAATATCGGCAAAGCCATTAATGATGCAATGAAGGCAATTGAGGCGGAAAATGAGGAATTAAGGGATGTTCTGCCTAATACCTATCAGGAAATTGAAAATAGTGTTTTGGTTACATTGCTAAAGATATTCTCCGGTATTCCAATGGATATAGAGGGCGATGTCTTTGGTAAGATTTATGAATATTTCTTAGGTGAATTCGCCAAGAAGGAAGGACAAAAAGGCGGAGAATTTTATACACCCACATCGCTGGTCAAGCTTATTGTTGAGGTAATAGAGCCATTCCACGGCAAAATCTACGACCCGGCCTGCGGCTCAGGCGGTATGTTCGTCCAGAGCGCCAGATTTGTGAAAAGGCATAAAGGCAAACCCAGTTCTGAAATAGCGGTTTATGGTGAAGAAAAGACTGCCAACACTATCAGGTTATGCAAAATGAATCTGGCGGTACACGGATTAGCCGGTGATATTAAAGAGGGAAATACTTATTATGAAGATGTTCACAAATCCTTGGGCAAGTTTGATTTTGTAATGGCAAATCCACCATTTAATGTCAGCGGAGTTGATAAGGAAAAGATTAAGGATGATAAACGGTTTTGTTATGGCATTCCCAATACGGACAATGCCAATTATCTATGGATACAGATATTCCTTAATGCCCTGAATAACAAAGGCCGAACGGGGTTTGTGATGGCAAGTTCTGCAGGTGATGCCGGCCATTCTGAAATGGAAATCAGGAAGAAGATGATTGAAGCAGGGCTGGTGGATGCTATAATTGCGATTGGAACGAACTTTTTCTATACTGTAACTTTGCCCTGCACCCTGTGGTTCTTTGATAAGGGCAAAAAGAATACTGAGCGCAAGGATAAGGTTTTGTTTATAGACGCTCAGCGTATTTATAAACAGGTAGATCGATCACTCCGGGAATTCACCCCAGCACAGATAGAATTTATTGCCAATATCGTTCGGCTTCATCGTGACGAAAAGCCCGAGACTATCAACGGCAGTGAATCAATGATGAAAGAACATTTCCCCAAAGGAAAATATAAAGACATTCTTGGGCTATGTAAGGTTGCTACTATACAACAGATACCTAACCAAAGATATTCACTTAATCCAGGAGGATATGTTGGGGTTACTCCAAAGCCACAAGATACTTTTGACTTCAAGGAAAAAATGAAAGAACTTCATGATGAATTAGGGCAATTGAACAATAATGCTCATCAGTTAGAAGAAAAAATCTTACGTAATATGAGCAAATTATTAAATAGTGGAAAGTTGTAAAAGTGTTCAACGTCAGCGCATTTGAGACAAAGGAATGAAGGGGAATAAGTTGCAGATATCAAGGAGTTTTGGGGGGAGAAAACTCCTTGAAAAATCGACTCGACTCCGATAATATCTTTTACGGAAGG
>JBBAAP010000014.1 GCA_041658285.1 Candidatus Brocadiia bacterium | reverse complement strand
CGTTAAATCGTAGAAAGAAAGTAAATAGTAGAAGATTTTCAGGAGTCGGAAATGCAACTTAGTTTTAACCCCTTAAAACTATCACTTGCGCTGAAGACGTACACCCTGAATCGCTGAGTCCTCAACGACCCAATATCTTATTGTTGTGAATAGTTCCCCAAAATAGAGATAACAGTCGGTGAACTTCCCGGACTACTTGCGTTCTGTGCGCCAATACCATAAAGCCGACCATTTAGTTCTATAAGCGAGCTAAATCCGTGCGATAAGGTAATTCTCGACTCAATACTACCATTGTAGCAAGGGAAAAGAGCAGAATAATTCCACCCACTCAAAAAGTATGCCCTGCCTGTTTGGGTGAAGTAACACGCTCTACCATAAGCAGACTTACCTTCAGATGTAGTGTAAAAAAACCTGTTCCAAGTAACACCGTCTGTGCTGCTTCTAATAGCCAGAGAGGGGCCGCTTGCGTCTTCCACGGACGCAACATAAAGATAGTTAGGTGTAGTAACAAATCCATTAAAACCATACGTATTAAAAGTTCCCATAACTGACCAAGTTACTCCATCGGCACTTCTAACAATCTTTGCTGAATAGTAATAACATTCATAGTTGCATGCGTAGAGATATCCGTTCCATACCTTGAGATCTGTGATTGTATCGTTGGATGTCATAGGAACCGACGGTCGTCCACTAAATGTTGCCCTCAAAGTAAAAAATGTTCCGTCAGTGGACTCGTAAATATAACCCCCTTGCTGCGTTCCAAAATACATCTTGTTATTAAACTCACACATTGCCGTAATACTGGTTGTTAATGGAATTCCGGTCGCTATTTCGGCCACAGTAGTACCGTCGTATTTCCAAAGTTTTCCATTACTATGAGAGATATACAAGTTTCCTTTCATGGCTCTAATAGCACGGAAACTATCTGATGTTTCCGACAGAATAACTGAGTTAGTCCCATTGGCAGGATTATAACAATAAACTTTAGATGGTGATGCACTTCCATCAGTATACACATAATAAAATATTCTATTATTGAATACTTCTGTGGCTTGTGCCTGATCCTCACCGTGCTGTTTACCATTAACAGTTGCCAAAATAGTATCCTGTGTTGAAGGATCAAAAGGCGTATTCAGTTGCCAGATTATCTGCGTACTGTAATTATCATAGGCATAGCCGGTCATATCGCCCACTGAACTGGGCTGATTCCCCACTGTAATTGCAGTTGTGGTAGAGTCCGATTTCTTAATGCGGGTAACCGTATTCCCACTGCCAGCCCCCTCATTCGCCACCCAGCAATAGGTATCATCTACTGAGATTCCATTAGGATGATTCCCTACGGAAATATTAGTCGTGCTGGAATCTGACTTTGTGATACGGGTAACATTAGCAGAGCCGGCATTCGCCACCCAACAATAGGTCTCATCTGCCGAGACTCCAACGGGCTGGCTTCCCACCGTAATGGTGGTTGTGCTGGAATCTGACTTCTTGATGCGGGTAACAGTGGTAGCACCCTGGTTTGCCACCCAACAATAGGTGGCATCCACTGCGATTCCAGATGGGGTAGCACCTGCGGCAATCGTGATCGTGGTTAGGTCCGATTTTCTGATACGAGTGACATTATTAGATCCCTGATTTGACACCCAGACATAAGTCCCATCAACGGCCATTCCTGTAGGATTAGTTCCAACGCTAATGGTGGTCGTGGTCAAATCTGATTTCTTGATGCGGGTAACGTTATTAGAACCATAATTGGCCACCCAACAATAAATTTCGTCTACCGCGATACCACAAGGATCAGTTCCCACGGCAATTGTAATTGTAGTTAAATCAGACTTATTGATACGAGTAATATTATTAGAAGTCGTATTTTCCATCCAAACATACTTAGGGTCTGTCGCAATTGAGCCCGTGGTAGTACCAACGGCAATCGTAGCCGTAGTGGAATTAGATTTTTTGATGCGCGTGACATTATTAGTCGGTAAGCTTGTTACCCAAACATAATCATCCACTGCTGTTACCGCCAGGTTTGCATAATTATCATATGCATAACCGGTCATATCACCCAGCGAATAGGGATTAGTTCCAACTGCAATCGTGGTCGTGCTTGAATCAAATTTCTTGATGCAGGTAACATTATTGGAGCTGTCATTTGCTACCCAGCAATATGTGGCATCAACCGCGACTCCACGGGGACCAATTCCTACCGTAATCGCGCTCGTGGTTAAGTCCGATTTCTTGATGAGAGTAACATTATTAGAACCATAATTTGCCACCCAACAATAGGTCCCATCTACCGTTACTCCCTGGGGGCTACTTCCCACGGAAATCGTGGTCGTAGTTAGGTCTGATTTCAGGATGCGGGTAACATTATTAGAAGCACTATTTGCCACCCAGCAATAGGTCTCGTCAACCGCAACGCCAAAGGGACAAGTTCCCACGGAAATCGTGGTCGTGGTCAAATCAGATTTCTTTATGCGGGTAACATTATTACCACCACTACCATTATAAGCATTTGCCACCCAGCAATAAGTCCCATCTACCGCGACTCCAATGGGGTTGGTCCCCACGGCAATCGTGGTCGTGGTCAGATCTGATTTCTTTATGCGGGTGACATTATTAGAACCTAAATTTGCCACCCAACAATAGGTCTCGTCAACCGTTACTCCATTGGGGTTAGTCCCCACGGCAATTGTGGTCGTGGTAGAATCAGATTTCTTGATGCGGGTAACATTATTAGAAGCATTGTTTATTATCCAGGCATAATTCGAGTCAACCGCGACTCCAACTGGATTACTTCCCACAGCAATCGTGGTAGTGTTGGAATCAGATTTCTTTATGCGGGTGACGCTATTAGAATTCTGATTTGCCACCCAGACATAGTCATCCACGGCCAGTGTGGCAGCATTATACTCCGCCTGAATATCACCGGCACTCCGGGCGTAGTTGTAGATTTTTACATCATCTATTTGGCCATTAAAGAATTCATTGTAGGCAGTTCTCCATAATCCGATATAAACCGGATAGTTGTTTGTGGTCATCAGGCCGGTATCAGGTTGTTCATCCACCAACACGCCGTTCAGATACATTTTTATATTGACCCCATCGTATGTTCCAACGATGTGGTACCAAGTGTCTTTTACTAAAGTCGTTGGCGAGTGAGCATCATTATTAGTAGGAGTTTCTATCTCAAAATACAAGCCGTAGGTGGAGTAGAAATAAGGGATGAGCATACAGTAATTCATATTACTGGTATCCGTACCTTTACTTATCAAACCCGTATAGTTATTATACAAATCCCAGTTAATGTTCGACCTGCCCCATAGTTCAATTGTCACTTGATTAGAAAGGTCTAAGGTTGAAGAGTCTGGAATGCTCACATAATCATCCACGCCGTCAAAGGATAGCGCCCCTCCTGACCAAGTAGCCCCATTTACCACTCCGTGGTTTCCATTTCCGGAGACATCATTGGCAATCACGCCCGCGCCTTCGTCAAATTTCCAGTGGGCGACGGGTTTCCTCGTATTTAACCACCAGAGGTCATTTCTGCTGCCGGTTGTAGCAAACCCGCCGAACATAATGCCTTTGGCGCCGTCCCAAACGGCTTTATGAACAAATCTATTTGAAGGAGTATCAGCAGAAATACATTTGGTCCAGGCATTAGTCGTATGATTATAAGCCCACAGGTCATTCATATCAACTGGACCGGTATCACGGCCGCCGAAGATAAACATCTGGTTATTGTCCCAGATTGCCGATGGAGCAACTCTTTTCTGGGGCGAGCCGGGTGCGCCGTTGGTTATTTTTTCAGTCCAGGTGTTTAGCGAAGGGTCATACGACCATAAATCGTTCCTGTCGGCGGATGAATCATAACCACCAAACATAACGCATTTTGACCCATTCCAAACAAACGTCGGCATATAACGCCCAACCGGCGAGCCGGGCGTGCCGTGGGCTATCTTCTGGGTCCAGGTGTTGGTGCCCGGGTTATACCACCAAACATCGTTGTAATAAACACTGGCGTTCCAACCGCCGAAAAGGATGACATTAGTGCCGTCCCAAATCATAGAGTGCATGTACCGGCCGGCCGGCGAGCCGGGCGCGCCGTGGGCGATTTTCTGGGTCCAAGTATTGGTGTTGGGGTCATACCACCAGACATCATTCTTGTTCATTGCGCTCCAGCCTCCGAACATTATCACCCTTGTCCCATCCCAGACCATGGTCTGATAGTAGCGTTGGGCAGGCGAGCCGGGCGCGCCGTGGGCTATCTTTTGAGTCCAGGTATTGCTTACCGGATTATACCACCACAGATCGTTTTTGAAAGAAGTGCCATCCTCACCGCCGAACATTATCACCCTAGTCCCATCCCAGACCATATCGTGGCCGTATCTGGCGCTGGGCGAGCCACCGGCGCCCTGTGCGATTTTTTGGGTCCACTGACAGATTACAGCATTATAATCGGCTTGAACCTGTTCCGACGTTCGGGCATAGTTGTAGATTTTTCCTTCATCTATTTGCCCGTTAAAGAAATATCTGCTGTTAAAATCAATGCAATTCTCCACGCCGATAAAAACAGTCCCAGCGATATCATTAAGATTTAACGAGAGCGTCCCCTGTGTCCGCTTGGCGCCGTCAAGATACAAAATTGCCGTGTTGGAATTCCTAACCATTGTTGCACAATGCCATTTGCCATCAGTCACGGACAAGTTGTCCGTCAGGATAAATTCCGAATAGCCGTCCCAGCAGTTAAATTGCAATGCATTTGCCTGAGTGATTCTCAATGCCAACCATTTGTATGGCGGGTGCGTATCGTTTTTAAAGAAAAGACCTTGGTATATGCCGGAAGCTGAAGTTTTAAACCAGCATTGAAGCGAAAAATCACCGCCGTTTAATAAGGATGCGTAATTAAACGACACATAATCATTCACTCCATCAAAAGATAAAGCATCGCCTGACCAGGTGGGGCCATAGACCGTGCCGTTGTTGCCGTAACCGGAGGAATCCCCAACGGTGGTGCCGCAGTTTTCGTTAAACTTCCAGTGGGCAACCAAGGCATTACCAAAAGATTGGGTCGTCACGGTTATGGGCGAACATTGCAAAGATATATTATTGGCCAAGTCAAAAGACACTACGGCATAACTGTAGCTTGCCCCGGACGACAATCCGGTATCCGCGTAATTTGTATTATTTACCGTGGAAATTTGCGTCCCATTCCGGTAAACCATGTAGCCGCTAACGCCGACATTGTCCGTTGATGCATTCCAATACAAGTTTATCTGAGAGGTGGAGACTGCGGTGCCGGTCAGCCCGACCGGAATGCTGGGCGCGCTGGTATCGGCAAGGGTCGTGCCGGTAACCGCACCACATTGAACCGAGATGTTACCGACCGCATCATAGGCCGCAACCGTATAGCCGTAAGCAGTATTGGGCGTCAACCCAGTATTATCGTAGGTGGTTATGGCTGATGAGATGTAAACGCTGTTACGGTAAATCTTATAACCAGTGACTGCGACGTTATCCGTAGAGCCTCCGAAATCAAGTCGAAGGGATGTGCAAGTCGGAGAAGAAACCACAAGAGTTGTCGGGGTACTGGGCGTCTGGGTGTCCACAGCGGCCAGCGTGGTGGCCGTGGCGGTAATACTCGCTGTAGAGTTATTCCCGGCCGCATCATAAGCCAAAAGGTAATAAGTATAAAGGGTCGAGCCTTCTAGTCCGGTATCGCTGTAATAAAGTCCGGTTGAAAGGTTAGCGCACAAAGACCCGTTCCGGTAGACCTTGTAGCCGGTGACAGCAATGTTGTCGGTCGAGCCGGTCCAGGATAGGTTTATCTGGCTTGATGTTACGGCAGTGGCGCTGAGATTTGTCGGAGCCGAAGGCGCGCTGGTATCAGCAAGGGTGGTGCCGGTGACTACGCCGCATTGTGCCGAGATGTTCCCGGCTCCGTCATAGGCAGCAATAGCATAGCCATAAGCAGTGTTGGGCATAAGCCCGGTATTATTATAATATGTAAACGATGTTGAATAAACAAAAACGCCTCCGCGGTATATATTATACCCGGCCACCCCGACATTGTCGGTTGCGGCGGTCCAGGAGACGTTAATCTGGGTGCAGGATGACGGATTGGCGGCCAGCCCGGCCGGAATGCTGGGCGCCTGGGTATCCACCGCAACCGGGGTGGTAGCGGTAGCGGTGATGCTGTCCGCAGAGATATTATTGGCGGCATCATATGCCCGAATGGTGTAGTTATATGTGGTCGAGCCGCTCAATCCGGTATCACTGTATAAGAGAATAGCCGTTACCGTGGCGCAGAGCGATGAGTTGCGGTAGATCTTGTAACCGACCACACCGACATTGTCGGTCGAACCAGCCCAGGTCAGGTTGACCTGACTAGAGGCTATGGCCGTAGCGCTCAACCCGGACGGAACTGACGGTTGGGTGGTATCAGCTGAGGTGGTGCCGGTAACCACACTGCAAATACCGGAAACGTTATAGGCGGCATCATAAGCGGCAACGGCATAGCCGTAAGCCGTTGACGGGGCCAGCCCAGTATTATTGTAATATGTAAGCGAGGTTGAATAGATAAAAACGCCACCGCGGTATATGTTATACCCGGCTACCCCGACATTGTCGGTTGCGACGGTCCAGGAGACGTTAATCTGGGTGCAGGATGCCGGATTGGCGGCCAGCCCTGCCGGGATGCTGGGCGCCTGGGTATCCACTCCGGCCGGCGTGGTGGCACTGACGACATTGCTGTCCAGAGAAATATTATTGGCGGCATCATACGCCCGAACGGTGTAGTTATATATGGTTGAACCGGCTAGGCCGCTGTCGCTGTAAGAAAGCACGACTGCCAGCGTGGCGCAGAGCGATGAGTTGCGGTAGATCTTGTAACCAACCACACCGACATTGTCGGTCGAGCCGGCCCAAGTCAGGTTTATCCGGCTGGCCGACATAGCGGTGGCACTCAGGCCGGTGGGCGCCGAAGGCGCGGCGGTGTCAGCCAGGGTAGACACATTGAGCGTGAGGCTGTTAGCCGAGGCATTGCCTGTCTCGTCACAAGCCGTGACGGTATAAGCATAAGCCGTGGACGGCGTCAGACCGGTATCGAAAAAGTTAGTGGCTATCACCAAGGCTATACAAACGCCGTTGCGATAGACCTTGTATCTGTAGATGCTGACATTGTCGTTGGAGGCGCTCCAAGTCAGGCCTATGGAATTCGAGGTAACCACGCTGGTACCCAGATTGGTCGGTATGGATGGGGCGATGGTGTCGATGAAACTGTGGGTAGTGGCGCTGACGGCCGAACTCTGGGCCGAGGTGTTGCCGGCTCCGTCATAAGCGGCCACTTTGTACCAGTAAGTGGTGCTAGCAGACAGTCCGCTGTTGGAGTAAGAAAGCACAGATGAAAGATTGGTCAAAAAGGTATAAGATATGCCATCCACAGAGCGGAAAATCTTGTAACCGGTCAGCCCTGAACCGCCGGTATCGGTGGAAGTGTTCCAGAACAAGTTTATCTGGCCCGAGGAAAAAGCCGAGGCGGCCAGCCCAGTCGGAATTGAGGGTGCGGCAGTATCCAGTATAGCCTGGGTAGTAACGCTAATTATATCACTGGAAGGCGATATATTGCCTATAGCATCATAAGCGCATACTTTATACCAGTATGTCGTAGCGGCAGATAATCCGAAGTTGGAATAGCTGGTGCCCTGCAAAGAACAAATAGCGGTATAGGTGACGCCATCGGAAGAACGGTAGATATTATAACCGCTGACGCCGATATTGTCCGACGAGGCAAGCCAGGAAAGATTTATCTGGCTGGGGCTAAACGAAACACCGGCTAGGTTGGTCGGCGTGCTCGGGGCGATACCATCCACGATTATGCCCTGGGTGGTAATGCTGGTAGAACTGCTGAGAACGGAGTTATTGGCCTTATCAAAGGCGCCGATTATATATATATACGACGTCCCAGCCGCAAGACCGGAATCAATATAAGATGTAGCCGTGGTTTTGCCTATTTCAATGCCGCCGCGATAAACCCTGTAATAATCAATGCCGACGTTGTCGCTCGAAGCATTCCAGGTTAGCTGTATGGAATAAGCGCTTTGGGCCGTGCCGGTAAAGCTTCCGGGTTGCGAGGGCGGCTCAAGGTCGGAGGCCATGGTGGCCAGGGAGAAATCCTGCTGTTTTTGCTGGCCGGCAGTCAGGGCCGAAATCCCGATTGCATTTGAACCAATAAATCCGTCCGCCTTGGCCGAAGCTATAAATGCCTCGCCGATGGGCAGGCTGACAAACCTGTAATTACCAGTCGAGTCGCTCATAGCCTTGAGCGTCAACTGGTCGTCCAAGCTGACCGGCAGCCTGATATCGGCGATGTAAAGCACCAGTCCAATCTGCCTTAAAAGGAATCCGCCGGAAACAAGGGCCTTTTTACCGCCTGTATATGTAACCTCCAGTTCAACTTTGTAAGCGCCAATCACAAGGGACTGGCCGGCGTTAGTGGCTTCGGTAGCCAACTGGTTCAGAACTATGGAAGGACCGTTTTCCAAGTCCGAGGTAAACCTTGCGCCTGACGGCAATACCAGCATCCATTTATACTGGGTAATGGCGACTCCGGACGGAGGAATAACATAAAAGGTATCATCAGTCAAATCAGATGTAGTGGTTTTATTGTCGTATTTCATACCGCGGATAGACGGGCTGGTCTGCAGGGTAACAATGGCCCCGTAGATGCCGGCTGAGGTCGAGGTGTTAACCACCTGCCCGTATATCCCGCCTAATTGGGTAACGGATTCCGACTCCATAACAAAATTCACGCCATTAACGGTCGCGCCGGGCGAGACTTTGACAAACTGGTTGGACATTTTATAGCCAACGGCCGTAACATTTACGGGCAACAAGGTATCGGCCTTAATTACGGCCACATTTCTAAGGGTATAAGACCCATCCGGTCTGGAATTATCCATGATGCCGCCTCCGAAAACAAACGCACCCCTGATAGGGTTCCCGGCAGTATCCCTTACAAAACCGCTGATAGTGGCGGCGTTGGGCTGGGTCTTTACCCAACACCAAGGCCGAACGCCTTTTAGCTTGGCCGGAGCCACGTCATCCGGGCCGATATGCCCGGCCCATGGGCCGGTGGTAAAAACCTTGCCCTTGCCGGCTGGAGTGGTTATCACCCACTGGTTATTGATGAACTCCATCAATCTGATATCAGCAGTGGATAATTCTTCGGCCCGCATCTGGGAAGGCAGTATAATGTAAGGCGTAGCTTCTTTGCCGGGAGCAAAAGAAACCGCGGCCGGAGTCTTGATATCAGCGCCGGCTAAAAAGACATAACCGTCCGGAATCCTGGGCAGGTTCTCTCCTCTGTGTGTAGGAATCAGTAAAATATTGTCTATATCGTTTGTTACGGCATTGGCCGGCACGGATATCTGACATCTGGGCAACGCAGGGTCGTCAAACGTATTAAGATTGTTATCCTGTAATTTATTAATGCGGCCGACTTTCTTGGGCTTGTTCCTGAGAATAGCGGACGAGTTGGCATCCGTGCCGAAAGTGCTCGTAATGACTTCGACCGACTGGATAGTCTCGGATGAGGTAATAGTAACGGTGATAGCGGCATTTTCAGGAATGCCGGGAACATCATACGAACCGTCTGATTTGGTCTTACCCGAAACAGAATGGTTAACGGCCTTGGAAATGATGCCGGCCTGAACGCTATCACTCCATTCTATGGTAATGTCAGCGTCGCCGACCGGGATGATGTTATCATCAGAGGTCTGCTTATAAACTTGGCCGGAAATGCTCTTGGCCAAAGCGGCACTGGAACCCGTATTAGGATTCTTATCACTCCCGCATAATCCGCCGTAACCCAGGACTAAAAAGGCCATTAATACAAAACTCAGGCTTAATCTGGACCAATTGACTTTTGGCATGATACCCTCCTTTTGTTTGGAGTTATTTTAAGAAAGAATAGACTGCTTTAATTGGATGCAATATAGGCTCATTAGTGAAATCTGTCAAGAAAATATCCCGGATTTGTGAATTATTTTTTGGTAAGAAGTCAAAATATCTTATTGGGTATCTCGACCAGCGCGTGCCGGACAATGATAAAACGGTGGATTTTAGGGGTGAATGACCGCCAGCCCTGTATTTACGCCGGATAAACCTGCAAGCACCGGTTGGGAGGGATCGGCCCGATTCCCGGTCAACCGGGCTTTCATGCACAATTTCTTGTGCACGTGCACAGATTCTTGTGCATGGATCGGGCCGGCCGGGACTTATCTGTCCTTTAATATCTAGGGGTTATCCGGATACTTGCTCCGGTAGGATGGTTCGGTCTGGTAGATGTTTTCGGTGGCGAAGTCGTAAATGCTTCCGCCCAGTCCGACAAACCCGAGCAGATTGCCGGCGCCTCCGCCCAGCAATGCCCAGGGCCCGAGCCACAGGGCCAGGTCTAATACCAGCGACTGGGTGTCTATCTTCTGGCTGACCGCTTCTTTGGGCCGGTCGGTCCGGCCGGGGTTATTCAAACTGGCGCAACCGCCGGTCAATATCCCGGCGCATAAGGCCAGCGCCGCTACCAACATCATCTTGTTTTTCATGAGACCGCCCTTCCTTTCCCTATTTAGACTCTTAGACTCTTTGTTTCCTTATTGATATTAAACCATTCAGGACTGATATGTCAACTATAAATATGCTGGGGGCTTCGTGATACTAACCCAGTGCTTCGCACTGGATAAGTCCTTACCCATGAGGGTTCTTCCCTATAAGCGGGATAGCCTGCGGGCTTGTCTCAAGACCCCTCAGGGTCTAGGGGCAGGAGGCTTCGCTACCCGGTATTGTAACGGGCGGGAGGGGGAAAGTCAAGCATAAATTTCAGATTGGACTGTCTTTCACTTGACAAAGCGGGTATTTTATTTATGAATGAGCAGTCTGAATGTTAACTAGGAACGTATAATTCATACTTGGGTTTATAATGTAGTAATTTATTGGCCCCAGTACCCGTGAGGGTTCTTGTCCCTATAAGCGGGATGCTCTGCGGAGCTGCCCCAAGACCCCTCAGGGTCTAGGGGTACCCGGCAGGTAATTCGTCCCGCCTTTGGGCGGAACTCAAACTGCCGGCCATAGCTAAAGCTATTGTATGTCCGTATTAGACCATATTCGTAATTTCTGCATCATCGCCCACATCGACCACGGCAAGTCGACCCTGGCGGACCGGTTTCTGGAGATAACCGAGACGGTGGAGTCGCGCAAGATGGTCGGGGTGAAGCAGTACCTGGACAGCAACGCCATCGAGCGTGAGCGGGGCGTGACCATCAAGGCCAAGGCCGTGGCCATGCATTACAAGAACTACCAGCTTAACCTGATTGATACGCCCGGCCACGTGGATTTCAGCTATGAAGTGCTCAAGAGCCTGCGCGCCTGCGAAGGCGCCCTGCTGTTGGTAGATGCCACACAGGGCGTACAGGCACAGACCGTGGCCAATGCCCTGCTGGCCCAGCAGGCCAACCTGCTGATTATACCGGTGATTAACAAGATAGACCACCCCACGGCCATGGTGGACATCATCAAGGAGGAAATGAAAAACACCCTGGGCGTCAAGCCGGAGGATATCTTCCTGGTCAGCGCCAAGGACGGCACCAATATCGAGGAATTGCTGGACGCGGTGATAGATTTCGTGCCGCCGCCCATAGGCGAACCGGACAAACCGCTCCAGGCCCTTATTTTCGACTCGGTCTATAACGAGTTCCGGGGCGTGATTATCTACGTCCGGCTTATGAACGGCACCATCAAGGCCGGTGATTTCGTGCGGATGATGCGGACCAAGGAGAATTACGAGGTTGAGGAGGTGGGCAAGTTCAATCCGGGCATGTTCAGCACCCAGAAGCTGACGGCCGGCGATGTGGGCTACATCATCGCGGGCATCCGCAATATCCGCGACGTCAAGGTGGGCGATACGGTGACCCATAAGGAAACCACCAGCGTGCCGGCACTGCCCGGCTACCTGGAGCCGCTGCCGATGGTCTTTGCCGGGTTTTACCCGACCAACGACACCGAGTTCAAGGACCTGCAAAGGGCGCTGGACCGGCTGGGCCTGAACGACGCTTCGTTCTCGTTCGAGCCGGAAACATCCGAGGCCCTGGGCATGGGATTCCGGTGCGGTTTCCTGGGCCTGTTCCATATGGAAATAATCCAGGAACGGCTGGAGCGCGAGGAGAAGGCGCAGTTAATCCGGACGGCGCCGAACGTGCCCTACGAGATAGTAATGAACGACCACAATCATATGCGCACCATCAAGATTGAAAACCCGGCCATGTTCCCGGACGACGTCCAGGTAAAGGAAATCCGGGAGCCGATAGTCCGGGTCAAGCTGATTGTCCCGGTTGACGCCATCGG
The DNA here is from genome assembly GCA_041658285.1 of Candidatus Brocadiia bacterium. Taxonomy (NCBI): domain Bacteria; kingdom Pseudomonadati; phylum Planctomycetota; class Candidatus Brocadiia; species Candidatus Brocadiia bacterium. The sequence goes on along the minus strand of JBBAAP010000014.1, from coordinate 43,887 downwards.
CACAATGATGCAGTTGTGCGAAAACCGCCGGGGCAAGCATATCCGGACCGAATACATCAGCCAGATTCGGGTAATCCTGAGCTACGACATGCCGCTGGCCGAGATTATCTACGACTTTTACGACAAGCTCAAATCAGCCACGCACGGCTACGGCACGATGGACTACGCCCTGATGGGCTACCAGCCGGCGGACATCGTCAAGCTGAGGATACTGGTAGGCGGCAAGGAAGTGGACGCCTTTTCGGCTCTGGTGCATATGGACCAGGCCGAATCCAAGGGCCGGCGGATTATCCAGATACTCCGGGAGCGGATACCGCGGCACCTGTTCCAGATAGCGCTGCAGGCGAGCATGGGCAAGCGCATCGTGGCCCGTGAGAATATCGCGCCGATGGCCAAGAACGTCACCGGCAAGTGCTACGGAGGCGATATCACCAGGAAACGCAAACTCTGGAACAAGCAGAAGGAAGGCAAGAAGAAGATGAAGAGCATCGGGATGGTGGACATCCCGCAGGACGCCTTCCTGGCCGTGATGGAAACAACCAAATAAAAGGTATTTATTTATGAGTCTCAAGCATTCGCTGGAATGGGCCCGGAGCAACCTGGAAATCTTCATCGTGGCTTTTGTCATGGCCATGCTGATAAGGTGCTTTTGCATCGAGGTCTTTAAGATTCCCAGCGGCTCGATGGAGCCGACCCTGCACGGCGATATGGCCAACGGCGACCGGATTATCGCCAACAAGTTCGGCCTGTATTTCCACCAGACCAAGCGGTTTGACGTAATCCTTTTCAAGTATCCGCTAAATAAATCGACCAACTTCATCAAGCGCGTGGTCGGCCTGCCCGACGAGGAGTTGCTCATCCACGGGGGCGACCTATATTCCAAACCGACCGGACGGGACAAATTCACCATCACCCGTAAACGGCTGGACACCCAGCAGGCCATGTGGATACCGGCCTATGAATGGGACGGCGCCGAGGGCGTGTTCCGGGATGAATGGGATGTGGCCAATTACGGGGATAAGTTCGCGGTCCGTGACGGCAGGCTGTCATTCACCAACAGCGAGCTGAGCTACCGCCGTAATGTGCGAGACCATTACCCGGACGGACGTGGCGGGCGGAACATCGTGCCGGACATAAAACTGGCCGCCCGGTTCCGGATGCCCGAGGCCGGCGCTGAGCTGAAGCTGTCGCTTAACACCGTCAACGGCGGATTTACGCTGTTCCTGCGGACCGGGGAGAACTCGCTGGCCGAATACAAGACCTCGACGCCGCCCACTTCGCAGTCCTTCATACTGAATAAGGTCAATGTCAAGGAGGCAAAGGACCACCTGGTTGAGTGCATGAATTTCGACGGGATGATTTGCGTCCTGCTGGACGGCAGGGAAATATTCCGGCATAGTTATATGGAAGATTTCGACGATGTGACCCGGTTTTTCGACAACAAGATATCCATCGGCGCCAATGCCAAAGAAGTGACGCTGTGGGATTTGAGGATACTCCGGGATGTCTATTATTCGGGCGATTATGATTACAGGAGCGTATTCAAGGAGGACAAGCCCGTGTTTATCCCCAAGAATAAATACGTCGTCTTCGGCGATAACGTCCCCAACAGTAAGGACAGCCGGTTGTGGACGAAGAAAATTATTACCCTTAAAGACGGGCGGGTTATTGAATGCGATCCTGAACCTCGTTTTTTTAATGATGATCAGGCCGCCGGACTATTACGAATTCAACGCATTGAGGCGGAAAACCGTGGTGGTGATATCTGGGGCCTAACTTACGAGATTAAATATGCTGATATTGTTGATATAAAAGAGGAAAATTCTATATTTGTCGATAAAGATGAGATTTTTGGATGCGGAATTATGGTTTATTGGCCCCCTAAAAGGGTTAAAATCATCAATTAAGGCAAAAAGATTATAAACCTGATTTCCACAGAAGGGAATATAAGCTCTTAATAAATATTAAGTTATGAATAATGGCCTGAGAGGGCTGTTTTGGGCTCAATTACAGGCATTACCAGGAGAAGTTAAGATATATAACTGCATATAATATATGCAATTATATAAAAAAGTTTTCCACATTCAATATCTCATTATAATATAATGAGTTATGAAAGAAATAATCTTGAAATGTGATAACTTGATATAGAGAAAGTTATCCACAAATTATCAACAGATAAAAACACATAAAAATATGCTGTTAAGAGTCGAGAAACTGGTAAAGATGTATCACAAGCGCGAGGTGGTAAAAAGCATCAGCTTTGATATCGGCAAGGGCGAGATAGTCGGGCTTTTAGGCCGCAACGGGGCCGGGAAAACGACCACTTTCAGGATGATTATCGGGCTGGTTTTGCCTACATCCGGGACGGTTTATCTCAATTCTAACACATCCGATACCCAGGAACCGGGCGAGGAAAACTGGATAGACATCTCGCAATTCCCGATTTACAAGCGGGTCCGGCACGGGATGGGTTATCTGCCCCAGGAGCACTCGGTATTCCAGAATATGACCGTAGCGGAGAACCTGCTGGCCATATTGGAGACGCGTCCGATAAGCAAGGGCCGTCAATTCTCCGAAGCCGGGCGGTTGTTGGAGGAATTCGGGCTGAGCAGCCTGTCGCGCCAGAAGGCCTATACCCTGTCGGGCGGCGAGATGCGCCGCCTGGAAATCGCCCGCTCGCTGATTACCCAACCGGCGCTGATACTTCTGGACGAACCGTTTTCGGGCATCGACCCGATTGCCGTCAACGAGATTCAGGAAATCATCAGGCGGCTGCGGGCCAAAGGGCTGAGCATACTTTTAACCGACCACAACGTCCGGGAGACCCTGGCCGTGACCGACCGTTCGTACATCATCGACGAAGGCCAGATACTCAGCAAGGGTTCGCCCGACGAAATAATGAAAGACCCCATCGCCCGGAGCAAATACCTGGGCGAGAAGTTCAAGATGTGATGAAAATCATATACGCGGCGTTATTGGGCTGGCTTATCCCCGGCGCGGGACACTGGCTCTACGGCAAGAAGCTCAAGGCCTGGCTGATTTTAGAGCTGGTGGTATTAACGCTTATCATCGGGATTATCCTTTCCGATTTCCGGAGTATCCGCTTTTACGACAACCCGTTTTATTATCTTTCCAAGTTCGGCTGCGGACTGGTGTTCCTAATTTCGCAGCTATTCACCAGTTTTACCCCGGCCGGCCGGATTCCCATGGCTTATCACGATATCGGGCTGCTTTTCGTGTCCATAGGCGGCGCGCTCAACCTGGTCGTGCTGTTGAGCCTGTTCCAGCCGCCGGCCGCGGAAACCACGAAGAAGGAAAACAATTAAACCATGCTGTATTCTTTAACCGTTATCGGCCTGTTCGTCCTTGCCACGGCTATCATTTCGACCGGGTTGGGGCTGAGCATTGCCTCGGACAATCCGCGCGACATCATCAAGACGGCCTGGAAGAATTTCCGGCTGCTGTGCATATTGGTAATCGTCATCTGCATTGCCGCTTTAATCATCAATCATTAGATTATGCCCAAGCTCAAACTGCGCTCGCCGGCCAAAGTCAACCTTTACCTGAAAGTGGCCGGCAAACGGCCGGACGGATACCACGAGCTGGAAAGCATATTCCAGACCATCGGCCTTTCGGACCAGCTGGAGATTTCAGAGTCCCGGCGCGGAATAAGCATCACCACCGATGATGCCGGGCTAAGCACCGGCAAGGATAACCTGGTTTACCGGGCGACCGAGCTGTTCAAGCGGGAGTACCATATCAGGCAGGGCGTGCGGATTTCCCTGACCAAGCGCATTCCTGTGGGCGGCGGGCTGGGCGGCGGGAGCAGTAATGCCGCGTCGACGCTGACCGGCCTTAACCGGCTGTGGAAATTGGGCCTGTCCCGAAGCGAGCTGGCATTGCAGGCGGCTAAAATCGGCTCGGACGTGCCTTTCTTCATCTACGGCGGAACGGCGCTGGTCAAGGGCCGGGGCGAGATAATCTTTCCGCTGGCAATAAAACAGGATTTCCATTACCTGCTCATTTTCCCGGGGTTCCCGGTGCCGACCAAGAATATTTACCGGAACCTGAAGCTACTGCCGGCTAAACCCGATAATAATATCAACACTATAATCCAATACTTGACCGCCGGCGATATAAAACAAATATCCCGGCTGATGCATAACGACCTGGAACCGGTGGCCCTGAGATTATACCCGGAACTAATGAAGACCTGGCAAACAGTTAAACGGATTGCCGATCCGGGCGTGATGGTTTCCGGCAGCGGCTCAACGATATTCAAATTATGCTCTTCATCCCGGGAAGCGCTGAGGCTGGCAAAAGAGTTACGCCGGAACCTCTCGGCCGGGAAACCGGAAAGCCGATGCGATATTTTCACATCCAGATACATCCCTGATAAATAACTAACGAACTTACGGTTTGATTACCGGCATCAGGCTGTGGCCTTCGGGGAAAACCAGGATGCGGGCATTATCGGGAAGGGTTGAAAGCAGTTTATTCAGGACTGACTGCGGATTTGCCGCCGGCTTAAGTTTCATCTTCTTAAGAAGGCTGACGGGAATCCTTGAATGGATATGTATGTCGAATTTCCGGGCTTTTATCAGAGAGCACATCGCTGTCTGTCCTGAAACGACATATTTTCCCCGAAGCTGTTGTTCCATTTTAGCGGCAGTACCGTATTTGAGATAATCCACAAAAATATCCGAACCGACACCTTCCGGGCACTCGGCCAGGACAAGCATACTGCCGCCTGTTTTTAAGGCCTTGGAACAATGTTCGATGGTCTTGTGGGCCTGAATATAGTTGATATCGGTCGGATAACCTCCGGCCGAGGCTACAACCAGGTCAGCCGGTTTTTTCAGGATTACCCGCCCGAATGAATTGACAAAATCGCAGCCGGACCGGTGTGATTTTATGATATCACCGCCGAACACTTTTATGATATCTTCGTGGTGATTAACGACCAGGTTGACGGCAAAGCTGACTTTAAACATCCGGGCCGCCTCAATCATATCTTCGTTAACCGGATTGCCGGACATCTGTCCCAGCGCAGCCATGGGATTCTTGCCTTTACCGGGTAAGCGGTTAAGCACCAGGCTGTGGTTCTGATTGATGGCGTCATATCCGGCGATACCCGGAAGAATCATTTTGCGCCCGCCGGAAAACCCGGCGAAATAATGGTACTGGACCACACCCAAGGTGATAACCTTATCCGCTTCGGCCGCCCAGCGGTTTATTTCCAGCCTAGTGCCGAATGAGGTCCGGCCGATATAAACCAGTTCATCTTTATTGCGGCAATCGTGGTCGACTATCCTGATTTTACCGTATCTATTGCGCCCGACGATTCTTTTTATCTCCGCCTGTTTATGGGCCGAGTGCAGTCCCCGAGCCAGGATAACGGTTATGTTTTTAAGCGGCACGCCGATTCCAGCCAACCGCCGGATAAATATATTTAGTATCAAATCGGTCCCGCAGCGCCGGGTCTTGTCCGGAACCACAATAGCGATTTTATCATCGGGCCGGAAAATCTTATTGAACGGCTTGGTGCCGGAAGAATTATCCAGCACCCGGCTTACGGCCGATATGATATTTTTAACGGGCGGTATCGGCCGGGCCCGCAGCACGGTGCAACCCGGCCGGGCCGGAAGATTCAGTTTTATGGAGCTTTTGCCGAAAGGCATTATCATCGGTTTCATAGGCTTGTTGCTTTTATTCCTTTTTCCCTGAGCAGGGCGGCGAATACGCCGTCGCCTTTTATCAAGCGCGCAGTGTTCGGGTTTTTCGAGCCGCGGAAATAGACCCGGCCGTAACCGCAGGACGGGCTGCGTGATTTCAGATAAGATTTGGTTATGCCGACATATTCCAACAGTTGTCCGGCCCTGAAGGCACCCTTAATGAATTGTCCGGTTACACTGCGGGTTTTAGAGCGCACTCCGGCCCTGCCCCGAAGCACGTCATGCCCGTCCAATTCGCCGGTATTTCTGCTCTTAAAATCAATGGGCGTTATCTGGGCGGGCAAGCGCGGGGTCTTCAATAATCCCAGTTTTTCAGGGCATATTATCAGAACCGGTTTCCCGCGAAGGGTTGCGGCCAGTGAATGATTCAGGGAACTGCCGCCGTCATAGCGGGATTTAATACCCAGTAAGCAGGCGCTGACCAGATAATATTTCATGGGAGTCCGACCTGAATTAAGACATCCGATTATTATGACTCAAGAATCTTGATGGCCGATTCCATATTAGCGGTGACAGGAAAAATCTGGGTAAGACCGAGCAGGTCAAAAACCTCTTTAACCGGGGGTGTCGGCCTGATGATAACGATATTCCCGCGGTTTTCCTGGGCGATGCCTATAGCTCCGATGAAAACGCCCGCTCCGGCGCTGCTGATGTAATCAACGCCGCTCATATCGACCACCAAACGGTAAATCTTGCTGTCAAAGAAATTATTAATCGCCTGCTCCAGCTGCTCGTATGTATAGGCGTCGAGAAAACCTTTAAGGTTAAGCGCGACGATGCCGTTAGGCAGATTTTGCGTACTAATGGAAAATTCACTCATCTTAATATCCTCCTACATTGACCTATGATTTAGCTTTATACTTAACCAACACCAAATGATTTTGTCCATCTTTTGATGAATATTTAACTTCGTCCATCACCTGGCGGATAAGGAAAATGCCCAGCCCGCCTTTCTGCCGGCTCCGGATGCATTTAAGAATATCCGGAATTTTCACTTTATCCGAATCAAAAATCTTGCCACCATTGGTAATTTCCACCTGGAATCGTTCCCGGGACGACGCCACATGGATATCAATGGAACCGACCTTCTTATTTTCATAAGCATGTTCAATAGAATTACTCAGCGCCTCATCAACGGCTAAGACTATTTTATTTTCTTCGGCCGGGTTTAACTTGCTGAGCTTTACCAACCGGCTTATAAATTCCCGCGCGACTTTGAGCAGCCGGATGTCGCTATTTATCATCAAACGCTCGGTGAATTCCTCCGACATCTTGCTGCCTTTCTACTGCTGTTTTGAACATAAGGCCTTCTAGAACATACGGTAGTTTCGCCTGATTCAAGGGCATATTATTGCTTTTGCTGGTAATCCGGTGCGGAGTGATCTCGATTAAAACCATCCGCGGACCGGCCCGATTCATCATTTCACGCGACTTCGGGTCGCTGGAAGGGTCTTTTATCTGTGCGGTTATCTCTTCAATCTTGGTGTAATCGGAGCTGTTGAAAGCGGCCATGTATTTATTCATCAGCAGGCTTATTTGGGCGGAATCTTCAATAAGTTTGGCTTCGCCGAATATATTGACGCTGACCCATTTAGTCTTGGTGAAACGATCGACCGAAAAACTGATCCGGGGATTATTTTTCATATCCTCGATCTTCTCGCCCCAGTTCTTGGAATGAAGATACAGCTTCCCGTTAAAATAGGCGTAATTAACCGGGACCGAATAGGGGTAATCTTTACCCTGAACATTTATTCGTCCGGCCGAACAGGAATAAAGAGCCCATTTTACAGTATCTGCGGGTAGGATTCCCTGGAACACCTTCGCGTCTTCTTCCGATAAAGGGTTATTTACCGGTGCAGGTATCATATTTTCATCCGCCAGGTAAGGCATCTTGGGTAACCATTCCTTGGGTATTCCCAACAACCGGCTGGTTACTTTTTCGGGAACTATTTCCACCATAATCATCGGAACTTCGGGCATCTTTGCCATCGCGCCATCGGGCGGAATCACTTTTATATCGGACGCCTTCTGTTCTATCTCGTCCGGCGCGCTCATATAGGCCAGCCGGAAACGGGCCATAGCCATGGCTTTATCTTCAGCATTATGAATTATATTAGCCTGTCCGAATATGTTTATGCTAACCCAGCCTTCATCTTCCTTATAACGGTCTACCGTAAAAAGCACTTTTTGATTATTCTGGATATTGGTTATTTTCCGGCCGCTCGGCGTGGAATGGATATAGATTCGCTCTTTGCAGTAACCGAAACTTACCGGCACTGAATATGGATACTCGGAATCTACCGTCAGGATGCGGCCGTTCGAAGATGAATGCAGGATGAACTCCACATTCTCCCACGATAACTCGCCCTTATAATATGAAGGGGTGATCAGGTTTTTGGCAAACTCTTTGAGGGCGGGCTGAACTGATACGGGTTTTGTCGGCTCGACCGGGCCGGATGCGGAACTGGTACATCCATATATAGCGGTAAAAAATACCAGCAATGCAACCAACGCTTTCCGCATTATCAGCTCCTTTAAAATAGTCTTTTTATGTTTACTATGGAATCCGCCGTCTGTCAAGAAATATCCTGAAATTTGGCCGGTATCAGCGAAAAATCGGGTGTTTACAAACTTTTCAGCGCATTTCGTTAAGACATTTTTCGATTCGGCTCAGACCCTGGCGGAGCAGTCGTTCCTTTATCCCAAACCCGATTCTGATGTGTCCAGGCGTTCCGAAGAAATCACCCGGCACAACCAGCGTATCATAACGCTTATAAAGACGGTTGATAAACTTGAAAGCATCCAACCCAACAGGCAGTCTGATGAAACAAGTGATACCCCCGTCTGGCGGGCACCAGGCAATCTTTTTCCTTTCCGGAAGGTGCTGCTGCTTATATTCCTGATCAGCCATCCATTCCTTCATTATCTCCAGACTGTTACCAATTATCTTCCTGGTTCGTTCAATAAGAGTATTGATTCGCCTGAGGCAGAAAAGCGCAATCATCTGGGCCGGATAGGCGTCACTGGCCGTCATATAATCATAAGTCCGCAGGAAACGGTAAACCAATTTCGGTTCGGCCATAAGCCAACCGGCCCGCATGTAACCCAGACCATAGACCTTAGTCAGGCTGGAAAGCGTTATGACATTAGGGCTCCGCGTGAAAAGCGGCGCTGGTTTTTGCTTAAGCGTTTTCTGGACAACCAGGAAATCACGGTAAATCTCGTCCACGGCCAAAAGCACGCCCTTCTTTTCAGCTATATCGATTAATCCTTCCATTACATCATCATCCATGGCTATGCCGGATGGATTATGCAGGTTGGTTGTCAGAATCAATCTGGTTTTAGAAGTGATTAACCTTTTTAATTCTGCCGGATCAGGTTGATAGCGGTTTTCCATGCGCCGCGGCAAAAGTTTTATAACTGCACCCATAGATTCGGCCGCACGGCGTATCGGTTCATACGAAGGCGATTCAATAATTACCTCATCACCGCTTTCTAACAGCGCGGCGCAGGCCATATAGATAGCCATATTGGCTCCACCAATCAGGGCGATATTATCCGGGTTGACTTTATAATATCCGGCTACCGCCGCTTTAAGGCTTCGCGGCCCGTAATAATCCCCGTCGTGCCCGAATAAATCCATATGCTTCAAGCTGAAACCCATCTTCAAAAGCTCTTTCATGGTCACGGACTCTATGCCGCTGATCATTAACGGATACTTAACCTTGCTCAATGGCAGCATCTTTACCCATTCGATATGCTCTGTTTTTATAAGCTTTTTCATTCTTACCTTCCTTTTATTATTTTTGTCCGTTCTATAAAATTCATGTAATCTTCTTTGGTATCTATCCCATAATGAGCGTCTTTCGCCAAAATTACTTTTATCCGGAACCCGTTATCCAACGCCCTTAACTGCTCCAACCGGTTGGCAATTTCTGAAGGAGTCGGCGCCAGGCTCGTAAATTTTATTAAAGAACGCCTTTTATAACCATAAACACCAAGATGGCGGTAAACTTCGCTTGTTGTAATATTTTTTAGAGATTCTTTTTTAATCACTCGCTTGAACCACAACGCAAAGCCGTGTTTATCTAATTTGACTTTAACCTTATTGAAATCAACCAGGTCTTTTTTATATCCGATTGGGCAGGCCAGAGTTGTCATATCAACACCGGTTTTATGCAGGCCGTCAATCATCCGGTCAACATCTCCGGGATTTATCTCCGGCTCATCGCCTTGAACATTAATAATGTAAGGAATTTGGCCGGCTGGCATTGATCTGACAACTTCGGCAATCCGCTCGGTACCGCAGGTATGTTTCGGAGAAGTCATCCGCACCTCGGCGCCGAAACTCTGAGCCGCTTTTTTGATCCGCTCATCGTCCGTAGCAATTATTATTCTGGATACATTACGGCATTTCTTGACCTGCTCATAAGTATGCTGAACCATGTATTTGCCGGTTTCTTTAAGAAGCGCTTTGGCAAATAATCTGGTCGATCCGTATCGGGCAGGAATAATAACTACGGCTTTTATCATTTCAACCTTTCGCTAAGAGAATCAACCATGACTTGAACTTCTTTATCATCAGGCATTAATTTAAGATACTTTTCCAAAGCATCCATCGAGCGCTGGTAGTTGCTTAACTTATAATAAGTGACGCCGAGATTCCTCAAAATATCAGCGTACTCCTTGGGTGATTTCCCGGAGGCCGATTCAAGCGCCCGTTCCATATCAGCGGCCGCTTCGCCGTATTTAAGCAACATCGCGTAAGCTATACCCCGGTTATGAAACATATCACACGATTGCTTAATTTCCAAAGCCTTGTCGTAGTAACTTATAGCTTCCGGATACCTTTTCATGTTGAAGTAAATCAATCCGCTATAATAATATGCCTTACTCAAATTTTCCTTTTCTATTTTCTCCTTGGCTTTAATCGTGATGACACTCTCAAAATCATTGAGCGCCTGATCAAACTGCTGAAGCTTATAAGAAGCCACCCCTCTGTTAAGATAAGCATCGATGTAATCCGGGGCGAGTTCGCTCACTAAATCAAAATTCTTCCTGGCCTCAGCGTATTCTTCCAGATTAAGATAAGCCACACCGAGATTAAATAAATTAATCGGGCAGTCAGATTCAAGACGCACAGCCTGGCGCAAGTCTTTGGCCGCATCAATATACTCCCCCGTCTTGATATATCCCACACCCCGGTTCTTATAACTATCCGCAAACCCAGGGGCCAGTTTTATGGCATTACTAAAATCATCCATGGCTTCTTTATCCGCATTACGTTTTTTGAGGTAATCCACACCGCGGTTATATAAAATCAACCCGATGAATTCTTCTTTAGAAAACTCTTTGAACCGCATTTTAACCGGGAAGCTATATTTAAGCTCCTCGCTGACTGTCTCGCGGGTCTTTTTCTCATAGTTTTCATTTGAAATCTCAGCACCGTTAGAAGTTGGTTCAATATTCCTGTAGCTAACCTCCCCAGAATAATATCTTAGAAAAACATGCTGAGGTATAACCACGGCCCGGAGCGGCAGGTTAAGACGTTCGGCTAAGCACCAGTATAACGTAGTCAGCCCAAGACAATTACCATTAAGATTATCCAAAACTTTATTAAGCAGGAATTTGTCGCGGTTTATTTCAATCGGCTTACCGGTATTACTATTTTCCTGGATGACCGATTCGGCGTGTATTTTAATATTCTTATAGAGGTACTTATTAATGGCCAAAATTATGCTTTCCTGCTCTGATTTTCCCCGGAGCTCTGTTTTTAAGGAATTCCTGATGTCTTGAGCCATCTCATCAATTTTGGCAAGGTACTTTTTAGTGTCAATATCCGAATAAACTGTGGAAGCAATAATCAGGGATGTTTCAGCCAGATCAATCTCTTTGTCCGGCACGGAAGCCGTGGATAAGCGATCGATGATTCTTTGTTCTGCTTCGCTTACCTCCCCATAACAAACCAGGGACAGAATAAACAACCACGAAACAGCTAAGGCATATTTCATTTTATATAATGCTATAAACCGACAAACCGATTGTCAATCTAATTTTACCGGAAGAGTCTGCCCGTCAAACTATTCGTAACGCAAGACATAACCCTTACCAGGTATCTGCCTGACCAGCTGTTTTAGCTCCATTGTCAAAAGCATACTGGAAATAATTGCGGCTGGCAGCCCGCTAGCATCTATGATATCATCTATATGCCGGGGTTCATCTTTGGTTAACTTTGATATTATCAACTCTTCTTTGTAATCAAGCGGTTTTCGGGCTATCCTGTTCCGGGCTGCTATTGCCTTATCTGCAGCCGGGCTTTTAGAATAAGACAGTAATGTAATTTCATCCAGAATATCATCCACATTCTCCACCAGCTTGGCGCCCTGCTTGATAAGTTTATGGCAGCCATGGCTGAACGGACTGTCGATTTTCCCCGGCACGGCGAATATTTCGCGCCCCTGGTCCAGAGCCAGATCAGCCGTAATTAAAGCACCGCTTTTAAGCGGCGCTTCGACCACCACCACGCCCAATGACAAACCGCTGATAATCCGATTCCGAGCCGGGAAATTCTGGCTCAAAGGCGGAGACTGAATCGGAAGTTCTGAAATCAAAGCTCCGCCCGATTCAATAATCCGTTCAGACAGCTTTTTATGTTCTGGCGGATAAATCCGGGACAAACCATTGCCTAACACCGCAACGGTATAACCGCTCTTGCATTTAAGGCATCCGTTATGAGATGCGGCATCAACCCCACGGGCTAAACCGCTCACGATGCAGAAACCGTATTCGGCCAGTGCGTAACTCAACCGACTAGCCTGGGCTTCACCATAAAGCGTCGCCCGTCGGGAACCAACCATACCTATGGCAAAACCATCTTTAGATAAAACTTCCTTAATAGCTCCTTTAACATAAAGCACCAGAGGATAATCAAATATATTTTTAAGGTTCTCGGGGTAATTATCATCCTCACAGGATATGATTTTAATATTATACTTCCCGGCTAACTCCATTTCTCGCTTGCCCATTTCGTCTTTAAAAGCTTCTTTTACCTGTTCAGCGCGCTGCCGGCCCATACGCGGAATCGAAGCTATATGCGAAACAGAAGCGTCGGCTATATTCTCAATACTACCCAGATGGCTGATGAGCCGCTCGTAAAGGACTGATCCGATACCACTAACGCTGTTAATAGTTAACAGATATTCCAGACGGGTCATATTTTCATTCATTGGAATAACCCACGGGTATTATATAAAAAGCGCTCAAGTTGTCCGGCAAGCTCAAAACCTCGTTCACCTTTTCGTCGTCAAACGCCCCGATCATCACGGTGCCCAGACCCAAAGCAACGGCTTCAAGTGATATATTCTGTCCGATATGCCCAACCTCCATGGCTACATATCGCGAAGCGCGATCGCCATAATGCTTGGCGCACTTAGCCACATCGCCAGCTAAGACAATATCCACCGATGCCTGAACGATATAAGACTGGCCGTAAGCCGCTTCGCCTAGTAACTTTCTCGTATCACCAGTCTTAACCTGTTTTAATGAATGGCTCTTAGCTATGTATTGATAAATCCCGGCCTTATCCAGCACATAGACCTCCATCGGATAGACGCCTCCGGCTGACGGCGCATTGCGGGCCATAAACTTTTTACGCGGATTCAAACCCTGAGCCGACCAGAGTAACTGCGACAACTGCTCCGAAGTCAATTCGTCAGACTTATAAGCACGCACTGAATGACGCTTTAATATAGCCTCTTCCAAAGACATTGTCCCGGTGTTTTTCGGAGCCGGTAAAGTTATTTCTTTTGAATTCTCAGCAGCCGTAGGTTTTTCATCAGCGCCAAAAGACATGACAAATACCGAAATTGATATGAGTACAATTATGCCCATAAGCAAAATCTTTTTCATAGCATCTCCTTAAACTAATCAATTAACCAGTCGGTTATTTACCGCTCGATAAAGCAATACCAGAATTGCACCTGCCAGGTAAATCGCAAATATGGCCAGGCATAATCTGGGCAAAAAATAACCGTACTGAACGAATATTGTTTTCCCCTGTCCTTTTTTGATTTCGCCTTTAATCACACCGGTAGCCAGGTGATCAATCTGAGCTTCTACTTTGCCACTTGAATTGACAATCATTGAAATGCCTATGGCGGCTGAACGAAGTATCGGACGACGAGTTTCAATAGCCCGGAACGGGATAATTGATGCGTGATGCCGGTGCGATAATCCACCCCAACCACCCATTTCGGCGGTTGGCATAACAATAAAATCAACATCTTTCCTGGCTAACCGTAACTCCAGGTTTGTAAAAGCGGCCTCGTAGCATATTAGCACGCCAACTTTAGCAATCGGAGAATCAAATATCCCTGATTTCGTTCCCGGTTTAACCATAGTTTCAACCAGCTGGACCGGAACCTGCTTGGCATATCGCCCGATGACTTCACCCTGAGGCGAAAACATTACGGCCAGATTAGAAAACCTAGCCTGGTCGTCAGCTTCCTCAATCGTACCGGTTATCAGATATATTTTCTTATCTCTGACCAACGCCTCTATTAAACTGCGTTTCTTCGGTGCTGAAACCAAATTCATATCCGCCCTCTCGGGCCAAACTACAATACTTTCCTGTTTACCGCCAACCGCGTCGTTGGTCATCCTGATATAATTGTCCACCGACCCGAACATATCCTGCACTACCGCGACCGGTATGCGCATTGACAAATCTTTATCAAGATATTTAGGCAAATAGGTGTTTTTATAATTGCCGTATGTAATAAGCCATACGAATATAACCGCAACAATGCCCCATAATCCCCACAGCCATATCCGCCGCCTGATTCGCTCAAAAACAAACCAAGCAATAACGGCGTTAACCGTAACAATCAAAAAGGTCAGCCCGTAAACCCCGAAAATATCGCAGGCCTGAATAAGAACATTATACGGAGCCTGAGAGTATCCCAAACTCAACCAACCGAATCTGAGGTAGTAACCTTCCGAGCGAAAATATTCTATCCCAGTCCAGAATATCGGTATAAAAAAGAATGCCTTTCCCAATCCAATACGCGATGCCAGAAACCACATGAAAATGGCAAAAATAAAAAGGTAAATAGAGAAAAGATTCAGCACCACCCAACCAAACAACCCAAACGCCTCGATGAAGAATGACAGTGATACTGAATAAAATACAACTCCGGTAATCAGTGCCGATAACCCGGCTATTTTCCATGAAGGAGAGCTGAATATGGCTACAAAAATCGGCACCAGCGCCACCCAGCCAATAATTCCAAAAGATAACGGCGGGTAGCTTATAACCAGAAGCAAACCTGATAACGCCCCGAGCAATAGCCTAAACCAACCGGTCTTATAAATATAATGAGCTAAAGAATAGTGAGGCGCCCGAGAAATGACAGCCTCTTCGTTCAAGGGGGTAGTTATTTTATTTTCTGTTTGGTCCATAAATCAGCTGACGTAGTGATTTTGATATTGTTCGCCGAACCCTCAATTATATAGACCATCGCCCCAATCGACTCAACTATTCCGGCATCATCAGTATAATCAGCCAGATTGCTCTTTCTGAGACTGTACGCCTTTAATATAATATCTTTCCTGAAACCCTGGGGAGTCTGAGCCGCCCAGAGAATATTCCTGGGGATAGTCTTTTGAATACGCAATCCTTTGGCAACTGATTTTATCGTGTCCGTTACCGGCCTGGCCAGAATAGCCGCGCCTTTATCACGAGTCTTATTAATAACTTTAACTATGTCTTCCTTGGCAATGAACGGCCTGGCGACGTCGTGAATCAAAACTATATTAATATCTTTATTGATATTCTTAAAAGCATTATGAACAGAGTGGCTCCTGGTCGCGCCGCCTATGACTATCTCTATCTGTGCATTATATTTTGAAATAAGCGGTTTGACAAGCCGGTTTGCCCGTTCCATATCCCGCGGATGCGCCGCTATAATAATCTGGCTGATTTGCGGAATCTTCAGGAACGCCTGCAGGCTGTGCAGAAGAATCGGCTTCCTTCCCAAAAGAAGATAGGGTTTATGAACCTTGCCTTTCAGTCGGGTGCTTGAGCCGGCGGCAACGATAATAGCTGCAACTTTCATTTTATTCCGATTTAAGAGGCCTCTTTATCAAGTCCTTTATGGCTCTCTTCAGGTTTTTATTCTTAAATAAAATATTAGCCACCTCTTTAGTAATGGGCATCTCAACCTTATGTTTGCCGGCCAGCTGTAAAGCGGCTCTGGTGGTCCAGACGCCTTCGGCCACCTGCTCCATTGAATCAATAATCTGTTTCAGTGTTTCACCCTTGCCAATGCGTAACCCGACGGCCCGATTGCGGCCGTGCGGCGAGATGCAGGTAGTAATCAGGTCACCCATACCGGCCAAACCAAAGAATGTTTCTTTCTTGGCTCCCATAGCCGCGCCCAGCCTAGAAATCTCCACCATCCCGCGGACCAGCAGCGCTGATTTGGTATTATCGCCCAACCCCAACCCATCGCAGATACCGGCCGCGATGGCGATGATGTTCTTTATAGCCGCGGCCACTTCCACGCCGGTGACATCTTTCTGGATATAAACACGGAAATAATCATTGCTGAATATATGCTGCAGCTGCTTGGCAAGTTTAGCATCAGGCGATGCAATTACCACGCTGGCCGGCAGTTTGCGTGATACTTCCTCGGCATGGCTCGGCCCGGAAAGCACCGCGATATATTTGGGGTTAAGGATATCCCTGATAATCTCGCTCGGACGCTTGATGGTCGACTGCTCGATGCCCTTAGCAACCGAAACTACCGGTATATCCCTGTCATAATATGGTTTTAATTCGGCCAATACGCCACGGCAATGCTGAGTCGGCACGGCCATAATAATAAATGATACCCCTTTGACGGCTGCTTCGATATCGGCAGTCAGCTCTATCCCCTGCGGGATTTTTATACCAGGCAGAAACTTGGTATTCTCCCGCGTGGCCCGCATTCTATTGACATAAGCCGGAAACTTGCTCCAAAGTGTAACTTTGCAACCGTTGTTATGGAGCAACAGCGCTAGGGCTGTGCCCCAGCCACCGTCGCCCAGAACCAATATGTTGTGTTTCATAATTATAAGTTTATTCCTTTTCGCCTGTATCTTGTATCTTGCCTCTAGCACCCCAGAGTTTCACTTTTGGTTCTGTGCCGACTATCAAACGCTTGATATTTGGTATATGTTTAATAATTACCAATAACGCTACAATAATACAAGCACTTATACCCCATATATAATAATGTGCTGACCAAGATAATGGTCTTTTCTTAAAATCAGCTAATAGAATAGAGCTTATTACCAAACTAACTACTGAAACTATTGAAGCCACAGAAATATATCGGAACACAAGAACAAATAATATCCACGTGCATAATGCAATAAATGTTGGATAAGGCGTAATTACTAAAAATACTCCTAAAGCTGTTGCGACTCCTTTCCCGCCTTTGAAGCGAAGATATAGTGGAAAAAGATGCCCAATAATTAGTGACAAGCCTATAACAGTTCCAAAACTAATATTTGGTAAAAAACAATCATAGAATCCAGAACCATCAAATTCACCATATATACCATAAGAATTAGTAAACACATAAGCTGTTGGCAAACATCCTTTTATCGAATCTAATAAAAAACAGAGTACCCCCCAAGGCCAGCCCAAAACCCGTCCGACATTAGTCGCGCCGATATTACCACTGCCTACGGTGCGGATATCTATTCCCTTCTTCAGCTTAACCAGAATATACCCGAAAGGTATGGAACCAATGAGGTAACCTATTACCACGCACAAAATATAATAAATCATTAGAATGATTTGTCTATCAGGTCACAGACAATATGACCAACTGTGATATGGCATTCCTGGATATGCGGGGTTTTATTGGACGGCGCGGAAAAACATATATGGACCAGCTTTCTCAGCTTATTATTCTTTAACCCGGTAAACCCGATGGTATAGGCGTCGCGCCGGCAAGCAGTCTTGATGGCCTTAAGAACGTTAGGTGAGTTGCCGCTGGTGGAGATGCCGATAACCACGTCGCCTTTATTAACCAAACCCTCGACCTGTCTGGAAAATATATCCTCAAAGCTAAAATCATTGCCGATGGCAGTCAGATTGGAGGTATTGGTCGTCAAGGCTACGGCCGGCAAAGCCCGGCGATTGCGCCGACAGAAGGTTCCGACTATCTCGGCCGCGATATGCTGGGCGTCTGCGGCACTGCCGCCGTTGCCGAACAATACCACCTTATTCCCGCGCTTTAACGCCTTTATCATCACCTCGGCAATCCGAACGATAACCTCAGATTCGTTAAGAAGCATGTATTTAGCCTGAGCCGATTCCAGGATATTCTCCGTCACCTGCTGTAATAATTTGATGTTTGTCATATATTTTTTATTCTTTTTATGATATCCGTCGTTGACAATCCTTTGACTATCGGCGCCAGGACCACCCGGCCGCCGTATTTCCTTAAAACATCACTACCAACTACGCCCTTGGACTGCCAATCCATGCCTTTTATCAAAATATCGGGCTTTATCTGTTTGACCAAGTTGAGCGGCGTCGGCTCGTCGAATATGGTTATATAATCAACCACGGCCAGCGCGCCCAAAACGCAGGCCCGGTCGGACTGACTCAGAATCGGCCGGGACGGACCTTTAATCCATTTTACCGACTTGTCCGAATTGATGCCGACTATAAGAATATCACCCCGTGACTTGGCAAACTCAAGCGTAGCGATATGTCCCGGATGAATGATATCAAAACAACCGTTGGTAAAAACGACCTTTTTACCAGAGGCAGTTATGCCCTTAAGAATACCTAAAAGTTCCGTAAGGGGAATAAGTTTGCTTCCCTGAGCAGTGTCATTAAGATTCCGGTAATGCTCGATAATCTCAGGCCTGGTCACGGTAGCAGTACCAACCTTACTGACCACCACACCGGCGGCCAGGTTGGCTAGATGCAAAGCTTCATTGTAGCCGAGTCCTCCGGCAAACGCCATACCCAGAGTTGCCAGTACCGTATCGCCCGCGCCGGTGACATCATAAACGTCCAGATGCCTGGCCGGGTCATAGACTTCATAACCTTTCCTGTCCAGCAGATATAAACCCTTCTCACCCAAAGTAATTATGACGAAATCAAGATTAGCGTCCTTAATCAGTTTTCGGGCGACCTGTTTCCTGGACGCCTCATCCTTAATCTTTATACCTGTAGCCAGTTCCGCCTCGAGCCGGTTAGGCGTCAGCGCCGTAGCGCCACGGTATTTGCCGTAATCCCGGCCCTTGGGGTCTATGACCACCTTTTTCTGGCCGGACCGGGCAATCCGGATAACCGCTTTTAAAAGACTGTCCGTCAGCGTACCTTTGTTGTAATCAGATATCAAGATGATATCATAATGCTTTATATTACGCCTTATGTATGATAATATCGATTGCTCGGCCGCAGCTGAAATTTGTGCCAGGCTTTCGTTATCCACCCGCAGGACCTGCTGGTTCTGGGCAATCATCCGAGTTTTCAGCGGCGTCTGCCGGACACGATCCAAAACTATCCCGGCCGTATTGATTCCGAACTGACGGCATAAATTCCTTATCTGCCGGCCGGTATCATCGTTACCTACTACCCCAACCAGATCTGATTTGGCGCCTAAAGTAACCACGTTATGAGCCACGTTAGCCACACCACCCAAGCGCAAACCCTCACGCTGGGCATTGAGTATCTGAATAGGCGCTTCCGGTGAGATGCGTTCCACCCTGCCCCAAACGTATTTGTCCAGTATCAGGTCGCCTAAAACCATTATTTTAGGCGAACCGAACCGGTTTATAAGAGTTGTTGGATTCATGATTTATTTCCTTCTAAAATACAATTAATAACTAATTAATGATATTGTGTCAAGATAAGCAGTTACTGTCCGATTTAAATAGGTGTCGTCTTGGCCCCGATTCTTTTGATGACCGCTATTACAGTAACGATAATCACGCAAACAGCCAGGATAAACAGAATTCCGGACGTAACAGTTATAACCACTCCCTGCAGGTTAAGCGCCGTACCGCTTATTACGGCATTTATTCCCGGCATTATCAATAATACCAACGACCAGAAAGTCATTACCATTATTACCAGCATAGGAATCAGCGTCACCAGCGGATTCCGCCCGGTCTGCCAGAGCCAGACCGACAAGCCCATAAGTGTAAGGCTGGCCAACAGCTGGTTACTGGTGCCGAATACCGGCCAGGCCACCAGATAGGCGTGCTCCTTGGTCATCAGCAGGAACCCCAGCGGAATAAGCAGGGTGATAAACGCGGCCGCCGGCGCCGAGCCCCGGCCGTGCCAACCGAGCAGTTCCTGCAGAACATATCGTCCCAACCGGGTGCAAACGTCAAGCGTGTCGTAGACGAAGGTGGAAAACGCCAGCAATGCAAAAGAAAGCGCCAGGTTAAAATCTATG
Organism: Candidatus Brocadiia bacterium; assembly: GCA_041658285.1. NCBI lineage: Bacteria > Pseudomonadati > Planctomycetota > Candidatus Brocadiia > Candidatus Brocadiia bacterium. Next base: position 23,678 of record JBBAAP010000014.1, on the reverse strand, counting down.
CCCAGCAACCCCATATATTTAGCGATTCCGATGGCATAGACTTGGTTGGGATCTTTCTTCAAAGTCTCGTCGCCGGGCATAAGTATCATCACCGTGGACAGGGCCAGCAGCGCCAATACGCCTTCCAGTATCATCGCGCCGTATCCGACGGTCTTGGCGTCCGGTTCGCACCGGATTTGTTTGGAGGTCGTGCCTGATGCCACAATCGCGTGGAAACCTGATATCGCACCGCAGGCAATGGTAATAAACAAAAGCGGGAAAACCGGTTTATTGTTAAACAAACTATTGAAACCCTCAAGGTTGACGGCCAGGTAATTAATATTATACCCGCCGAAAAATACGCCTACTAGGCAGGCTATAATTGTCCCGTACAGGAAACATCCGCCCAGATAACCTCTGGGCTGTAATAACAACCACATCGGGATAATCGCAGCCATAAAGCAGTAACCCAGCAGTATGACATCCCAAGTCTTGACGCCCGGCGAAGCGAATGCAGCCAGAATAGACTTTGGCAAATTAGGGCCCAGCCAGACCACGAACAACACCATCGGAATGAATATCGCGGTGGCCAACCAGAGTGGCATCCGCAACTTGTAAAGACAAATGCCCATTGCAAAACCTATGGCCAGGTAAAGAACTGATGACGCCGCTACGCCCGGACCATAAGCTTCATTTGAAATAACGGTCTTGAAAGTTTCGGCGGTAATGTCGGTGAAAGCAATGATAACGTATATCAGGGTCAACCAAACAAAAATCAGAAACAGGTAAAAAGCCGACTTGCTGATATGTTGCTTGACAATCTCACCGATAGACAGGGCCTTATGCCGGACCGAGGCCACCAGCGCGGCCAAATCATGCACACCGCCGATAAATATCGCGCCGAGGACTATCCATAGTATCGCCGGCAGCCAGCCGAACCAGATCCCGGCCAAAACCGGACCGACAATCGGACCGGCTGCGGCAATGGCCGATAAATGCTGACCGACCAGGAATCCCGCCTTGGCCGGCACGTAATCCACGCCGTCGTTAATCTCTACAGCCGGGGTACAGACCTTGGGATCAAGTCCGAAATACCGGCTCAGGAAACGCCCGAAAAATATGTAGCCCAGACCCAAACACCCCAATCCAACAATAATGATGGATAGAATACTCATGATTCATTATACTATACAGGGTATATGTTTAAACGTCAAGAAAAGTACGCCCCGCTCCAACTGCCACCTATATATTGACAACACCGCCTCGGCCGATATAATGCTAGTTTATGTCATTGCTAGAAACCATTACATCGCCGACCGAGATAAAGAAAATACCGTTCGAGGAGCTGCCCAAGCTGGCTGAGGAAATCCGCCAGCGAATAATGAACGTGGTCAACAAAAACGGCGGCCATCTGGGCTCGAACCTGGGCGTAATCGAACTGACCATCGCGCTTTACCACGTTTTTAACTTCCCCACGGACCAGATTATCTGGGACGTCAGCCACCAATGCTACGCCCATAAAATCCTGAGCGGACGGAATAAGGAGTTTGATACTCTACGCACCCAGAATGGAATGAGCGGATTCACTAACCCCAAAGAAAGCGCATTTGACACCTTTACGGTCGGCCATGCCGGCACGGCTATCTCCACCGCCCTGGGCATCGCCTGCGCCAACAAGATTTCCCGGCGCGATCAAAAAGTCATCGCTGTAGTCGGCGACGGGGCCATGACCTGCGGCATGTCCTGGGAGGCCTTAAACCAGGCCGGTGCGCTGAAAAAAGATATCATTGTCATCATTAATGACAACACCATGTCCATCTCGCGCACCATCGGCGCCATGGCTAATTACCTCAACAAGCTCCGGATGACCCATCTCTACGAAAACCTTAAGAAAGACGTCTATTCGGCGCTGGACCGGATTCCCATGGTCGGCCAGCCCATGGAAAAAGCCCTGACCCATATCCGCTCCGCCGCCGTCGGCGTATTGGGCGGTTTTATCTTTGAGGAATTGGGCTGGTCTTATTACGGCCCGGTCAACGGTCATAATATCCCCCTTCTGATTAAGAACCTCAAGGAAATCCAGCGCTTTAAAAAGCCGGTTATCCTGCACGTCCTGACCGAAAAAGGCTGCGGCTCGCCGGACGCACTGGAAGACCCTTACCGGATGCACGGCATCGGGCCGGGTAAAGCCCAGTCGAAACAACCCATAGAGTGCAATACTCCGCCCAAGCCGCCGTCGCCTAACTACACCGATATCTTTGCCGATGCAGCGGTGGAATTGGGCAAGTCCAACGAAAAAATAGTCGCTATCACCGCGGCCATGCCGGATGGCACCGGGCTGGTCAAGTTCCAGCAGGCGTTACCAGAACGATATTATGATGTAGGCATCTGTGAACAGCACGCCATCGGACTGGCCTGCGGGCTGGCCAAAGGCGGCCTGCAGCCGCTGGTAGCCATATATTCCACCTTCCTCCAAAGGGCTTTTGACCAGCTCTTCCACGAGGTAGCCTTGCAAAAAACTAAGGCCGTATTTACGCTGGACCGGTCCGGGCTGGTCGGCAGCGACGGCCCAACCCACCACGGCGTTTATGATATCGCTTACCTGAGGATGTTCCCCGAATTCGTGCTCATGGCGCCCAAAGACGGACCGGAACTGAAAACCATGCTCCGGTTTGCGGCCACGCTAAACCAGCCAACCTTCATCAGGTATCCACGGACAACCGCGCCGGACGCGGAACCAAAAATGTCTGATACCGAACTAAAACTTGGTAAATCCGAGATTCTTAAGGAAGGAAAGGCCGGCGCCATTATCGCCTACGGCTCTATGGTTTATCCGGCTTATCGCGCCGCGTTAACCTTGGCCGGTAAAGGCATCGAACTAACCGTGGTCAACGCCCGCTTCGCCAAGCCGCTGGATGAAGAGCTCATCGCCGAACTGGCCGGACGGATGCCATTCATCATCACTGCGGAGGAACATGTGCTTACCGGAGGATTCGGAAGCGCCGTATTGGAGTTTGTCAATCAATCCGCAAACATAATCAGTAAACCTGTAATTATCCGACTGGGCATACCTGACCGGTTCATCGAACACGGCTCGAGGGATAAGCTTTTAGATATGCTTGGACTCAATGAGCAAGGGATAATCAAAGCGGCGCTGGAAGCCCTGGATTAAATATCACTTCTTTTGCAAACGAGCATTCTTGGCCAATTTGGCGTCTATCAGGAAGTTAGCAATCAACTGGTACATCGATGAATTGCCCTGAACGTCCTTAAGCCCGACTTTTTGCATATAGAAGTGGCTGTTAACATACATTATCACGCCTTGCTTGGCGCGCTTGGTTAAGTAATCCCCGGTCTTACTCTGCTGTTCCTCATTAAACTTGGGGTTATAGCCACCCTTGCCGTTATAAATCCAACAAACGACCACCAAGTCAGTGCGGTATTCCTTTTTCATCTTCTCATCGCCCACAATCAACACCGTTACGTTTTCGGGCTTTTCGGCCGAGTAATATTTGAAACCCTGATCCAACATCCACTGCAGGCTGGGCTTGTCCTTGGGAAAAACACCCCTTAAAAATAAATGCTCTTTATTCTTCTCGAACGGCGAAACCATAGTCATCTGCTTGCCCTGCTGGCTGCCCATGCCCAACGACTTAAGACTGCCCGGCGCCACCTTGCGGATAACTCCGTCTATGGCCCAATCCGTAGCAAACAGGTACCCGCCTTTGGCCAGGAAAGTCTTGATGTTATCGGCCGCCTTCTGGGAAACGCCCTGCTCGCTACAGTTACACAACAAGGCAGCGGTCTTGGAAAAATTATATGTTTCCAACTCCTGACGAGTCACTCCGGTATAACTGATGCTTAAGGCTTTCATTACTTCCTGGACCTGGTCCTCATAACCCTCCGGGTCATCGTCCCGGCACCCCAGCAGGACAACATCCTCTTGAATCAATCTGGACATGGTACTATAATCAGCCTTGCGGGAATATGTCATATTGTCCAAAACCTTCTGGGCCGGCTGGTCGCCGCCCTTAGCCGGCTCCGCTTCGGGTTCTTGGGCTTCGGGTTCGGCCTGTTTCTTGTCTTCCGATAATACCGGAACCCGGCTTAAAGCTATGAACAATCCCGCGCCTAAAACCAAGCATAATGCGACCTTGATAATATTTTTGTTCATATCTTACTCCTGTGCTGCTTAATTTATACTCCCAAGCAATTTTATGGTATCGCCTGAGGTTTAATCCACCGGGTATTCCGGGCCGTAGAACATCCGTTGGGCGGCCATATCGCGTTCCTTGGCGCGCTTCTTGCTCTCTGTCCGCCTCGAATCCTTGTCTACCACGATATTGGAAAGAAGTGTCGTGAAGACTGGAGGTTCCTTAACATCAAGTATCTCCTGAAACCGTATCTTGATGGAGCTCTGGATTTTATCGGTCAGTTCCTTGATGTTGGCGTCTTCCCAGGCGGAAAAGGTGGTGCAGATGCGGATAGGTTTCTCGCCTTTGCGTTCCTTATAGAGATGCACCCGGGCTTCGGCTATTTCCGGCAGTTTCTTGACCGAACGGCGCAGTGAATCCTCGATAGCCGAGACGTCGATGGTCAGGTCGCCTTCTGGAACGTTAACCTTGATAATAGAGGCATACTTACGCCGGAAAACATTGCCCAGCACGTAGGCCAGGTTAAATACCACCACATAGCCGGCCAACAGCATCAGAATCGTCCTCATGGACGGATTCTCGGTGTTAGTCTGGTAAGCCCATTTTGATATCATGTCTAAATTAATCTTGTCGGCAAACCATAGGAATCCAAAAATTCCGGCCGCGACCGCGACCAACCAATTGGATGTTTTCATCAGGCGTGATAGAATCTTCATATTATTATCCTTTCTTAATATTAAGCTTATTTATAGTAAATAATACAATGATGTCAATAAAAAAGGAGGCTACCGGGATGATTTATCCGGCGCTGTATCTTTAGAGCACATCAATGACAGAAGGCCGGAATTCCGATTCATCCATCTTGAGTGCCCGGTCTATCTTGTCCAGCATCTTCTGGCGGTCGCGGTTGATGTAGCCTGAAATATTGACAAAATTAGAAACGTGGTCACTCAGGAGCAGGCCTCCGCCCTTAAGGTTTTCCAGCAACAGGCGAGTCTCGCGCAAGGCCTGGTGCGGCGTGAGCAGTTTGAACTTACCCGCGGCGTAATCCTTATAAAGCGGCGCCGATTCCACCGGCACCCAGGTGCGCAGGCGGATGAAATCAGGGTTGATGGCGCTCAACACCCGGGCCGTTTCTCGGGCATGCTCCTCGGACAACTCCTGCCCGCCGATGCCGACCAGTACGTATTCGCTCAGCTCCAATCCGGCATCCTTGACCAACCGTCCGGTGGTTATCATCGTCTTGCTGTCTGCCCCCTTGTTTATCAGCTTCAATACCTTATCGCTACCGCTTTCCAACCCCTTATGCACCCTTTTCAGTCCAGCCTTACGGAGAGTTTCCAACTCGGCCAGAGTCTTGAACTTAATGAACTTAGCCGAGGCGTAAAGGGTTATCCGCTGAAGCTTGGGAAAAATCTCGTATGAATAGGCTAATATCTCAGCCAGCTGTGAGGTGCGCATGATGATAGTGTTGCCGTCAGCGAAAAATATCGAATGTATGGTGTCGGGGCCGTAGGTATCCCGGGCCGCAAGCAAGTCTTCCTTGATGTCAGCCACCTTACGGATGCGGAAGCGCTTGCCTTTATACATTCCGCAAAAGGAGCACTTGTTGTGCGGGCAGCCTATGGTCGCCTGGATAATCAGGCTGTCCGACTCGGACGGCGGGCGGTAAACCGGCTCTTCGTAACGCATATTTTTAGCCACAGATTACACGGATTAAATTAATCAGGTTGAAACTGGCTTTTACGGATTACTTATTAGTTGTCTCTTGAGATGTTTTATTACCAAATACATCTTTTATAGATCTACTTCTTAAAAGGTAAATAATTGCAATAGAGGGTATCGCACCCATTGAGGCCATAATTATACCCATTATTATCAATGGAATTGCTAACAGATTTCCGTCGCCTACCATAAAATACCTGACTGTTATAAATACAATAAGGCCTGCCACATAGACTATCCATACCCAAGAAATTATTTCAATAGCTTTTCTTGCCCAAGCACGCAGCTTTAGAAAATCTATACTTGCTTTTAACAAGAATACCCCGAATAGTACTGACAAAAACGCTGCTATTTTAATATATCTATGCGGGCTTTCTTGCAGAATAAATGAAGAGGAATTAGCTTCATGTGACTTGATAATGATATAACTTATAATATTGCCCAAGATCATGAAGCAAGCAAAAAACAGCGAAACATACCCAATCACAGTAATAGCAATTGGTCTTTTCGCATCTGCCATAAATTAAATCCGTGCAATCTGTGGCTAAATAATCATATCCCTGATTTCCCTGGGCACGTGAGTGAGCAGTTCATAACCGGTATCGGTAACCATGACCATATCCTCGATGCGCACACCGGCCTTGCCGGGCAGGTAAATCCCCGGCTCGATGGTAAAGACCATCCCCGGCTGGAGTGGCATGGTAGATTTGGAGCCTATGCGCGGCATCTCGTGCCCGCCCCGGCCGATGCCGTGCCCCAGTCCGTGCCCGAAATACTTGCCGTAACCGTGTTTGGCAATCCAGCCCCGGGCCGCGTCGTCAACCGCGCCGATAAGCTCGCCCGGCCTGACCTTTTCGATGGCCCGGTTCTGTGCCTCGAGCGTAATATCGTAAATCCGGCGGGTCAGCGGCGGCACCTTGCCCCGGAACAGCACCCGAGTCAGGTCAGAACAGTAGCCGTTATAATTGGCGCCCCAGTCTATCAACACGGCGCATTGCTTGCCGGCCGGCTTGTCGGTCAGCGGCGCGTGAGGCAAAGCCCCGCGCTCGTCGATGCCGATAATCGGCGGGAAAGAACCGCCCAAGGCCCCGGCGTCGCGGAGATATGATTCCAGCTTGTACCCGATATCCTTTTCAGTCAGCCCCGGCCTGATAAACCGGCGGATGCGGCTGAAGGCCTCCTCGGCGCAACGAACCGCCTGGCGGATAAGCCGAATCTCATCGGCCGTCTTTATCATCCGCTGGGTCTCAATGACGTTCTGCTGGGGTATCAGTTTTATCTTGGCGGGAGTGCGCTTCTTGAGGTCGTTAAACAGGGCCAGCGAGATATGAATGTCCTCAAAACCGACCCTTTTGGCCCGAGACTGTTTCATCAGGTTTATTGATTCGGCTACCAAACCCTTGGTATGCCGGACCAACTTGCAGTTATTGAGTTCCTGCTCAGCCTGCTCGACATAACGGAAATCGGTAATAAAGAATGCCTTGCTGGGCGTCACCACCATCCACGAATCGCCGCTGGTAAACCCCGAAAGATACTGGACATTGACCGTGTTCAGGACCAGGAAGGCGTCCAGTTTTAATTCGCCCAGTTTCTTCTGAAACCGGTCCAGATAGATATTCTGTCTGTTCATAATTATGCTCCGTTCTAATAAATAAAATAAAGATTGAATTACTATCACTTCCGGCCCTGGTGTCAAGATAATCAGAGGGGGTACCCTACCCCTCCCTACCTGGGGGGTAGAGGTACCCTACCCCCACCCCCGGGGTAGGGTAGCTAGGGGTACACCCTATACTAGTTAGGGGTATAGGGTAATGGTGCTGGGGGTACCGGGTAATAACGCTGGATATACTAGGTGGTACAGCTCGGAATACCTTCTGCCGGCGCTGGGGGTACTACTTGCCGTTACTGGATACCCTAGGTAGCACAGTTAGGTATACTACCTGGGTATACTGGATACCCTGGCTGGTATAGCTGGGATACCTAGTGCGTATAGCTGAGTACCCTACCCAGTACAGCTGGATACCCCCCTTACCCCTTGATTGCCCTGACCTTGATGCTGGCCACGGACCTGGCCGCCTCTTGCACCGCTTTGGAGCTGGCATTCACCGTCTGGGCCAATGCCTGGGCCGTCGGGTCGTTGGCCAGGTATTTTATCGGATAGGCGGCTTCGTCAAGCACCTCCACCTTGCCAAACCCGGCATCCTTGACCGCCCGGATATAATCGGCCTTCATTAACGCACCGGTCAGGCAACCGACATAGGCGCCGATGGATTTCTTTATGGCCGCGGGCATGGGCTTGACCATAACGATATCCGAAACCATCAGCCGTCCGCCCGGCTTCAGGACCCGGAACGCTTCCTTGAATACGGCCGGCTTGTCCGGCGACAGGTTGATAACGCAGTTGGAAATAATGATATCAATTGAGCCGTCGTCAACCGGTAGTTTTTCTATCTCGCCGGCCCTGAACTCGACGTTGGCGTAATTGCCCTTGCGTGCATTGGCCCGGGCCTTGGCTATCATCTCCGGCGTCATATCCACGCCAATGACCCGGCCCCTGGGGCCGACCTTCTTAGATGCCAGAAAACAGTCGAACCCGGCGCCGGAGCCCAGGTCCAGCACCGTTTCGCCGGGCTTAAGCGAGGCCAGCGCCAGCGGGTTTCCGCAGCCCAGGCCCAGGTTGGCGCCGTCCGGCACGGCCTTTATCTCGGCGTCGCTGTAACCGATGCCCCGGCTGATGCTCTGGGACAGGCCAACGCCACCACCGCCACAGCCACATCCACTACCGCAGCAGGATGATTCGCTCTTGGCTATCTTTCCATAGCCGGCCTTGACTATCTTCTTTATGTCGCTCTTTTTCATATATCAACCTCCTACATTCTGCATTTTATATACTACCTACTTGGTTATCATCTCTTTCATCATCGGACCGAGCATATTCTTGAGCACCTGGGCAAAGTTGTCAGACTTAATCATGGAGATACAGCAGACCTTGCCGCCTTTTTGCCAGCCGATCAGCGTCAGCTTGTCGCCGGCCCGGATGCCGGCCTTGTCGCGCAGGGTTTTGGGCAGGACCATCTGTCCGCGCTCGTCCACCGTAACCATAGACTCCATGCAGCATTGGCCGGTATCCCCATCGGCGCATACACACTCGGATTTCGACTTTCCTTTTTTAGCCATCATCGCCTCCTAATCTATTCTGATAAATCAGTATATTCTGAATATACTGATATAAAACAATGTGTCAAGTATTTTCGGTCACTGATTTTATGATTTATTTTTTGTAAGCGGATACAGCAGATTTAACTGGTGATATTATTGCTTCTCTGATGTGACTAATCCATTTAAGGCAAGCCTAACTGGATATTAGTGCCGGTAACTCGTTCCACTCGACCCGGCACTAATTCTTCTTGTCAGATTTATGAGTCTCTTTTTCCTTGGTGTAAGCCGGCGCGTGGTGCTGGCCTTCGGTCTTGATAGCACCCTGGAGGCAGCTTTCGGCGCAAACCCAACAATAAATGCAGCGGAACGGGTCGTAGGAGAGCTTCTTTTCCTTTTCGTTAACCTCGATAGCCCCGGCCGGGCATACCCGCTGGCAGTCGCCGCACTGGTCGCACTTGGCCTGGTCAAAGGTCAGTTTGCCGCGCGAGCCGTCCAGCGGCGGACGCACTTCAAAAGGATACTTCCGGGTGGCCGGTTTGGAAAACAGATTCTTGATAACCCTGCTAAGCATTTTGCTCATATAAACTCCTCTTAGAACCGGTTAGTAATTGGCCGATATCCATCGGCCAAGGACGTTACAGGTTCTTAGATCCCGGCCTACTGCCGGGATAATATATTTACCTTTCCGTACAGGAAATGCACGGGTCTATGGACAACACGATCACAGCCAGGTCGGCTATTTCGCAGCCGGGCAGCATAACCAGCAGTGTCGGGATATTGGCAAAAGTGGGCGTCCTGATTTTCAGCCGTTCCAGGTAGCGGGTGCCGTTGCCCTTGATATAATAGAACACCTCGCCGCGGGGCTGTTCCACCCGGGAGATAGCCTCGCCGTTGGGCCAGGACTGGGGATGGACCCTGATTTCGCCGGCCGGCGCCTTGTCCAGCGCCCGGTTAATCATGCCGATGGACTGATATATTTCCTTAGTTCGGACTAAAGCGCGAGCGTAGCTGTCGCCCTCGGTTTCCAGAATGGGTTCAAAATCCATATCGCCGTAAGCGGCGTACTTGAGCGTGCGCAGGTCGTGGTTGCGTCCGCTGGCCCGGCCGGTCGGTCCGACCGCGCCCAGTAAAGAGGCCTGATCCTTGGTCAGCACGCCTTTGCCCACGGTTCTTACTTTCAAGGTATAATCGGTCAGGAGCACCGGCAAGAGTTCATCCAGGTCTTCCTTGACCTTGGCCAACTCAACCTTTATCCGGGCGGCCATCTGGGCGTCGATATCGCGGCGCACGCCGCCGACGACGCAGGCGGACTGGATGACCCGGTTACCGGTGGTCATTTCCAGCAGGTCGAGCACCTTTTCACGGATACGCCACATCTGCATGAATAATGACTCGAACCCGATGGCGTCGGCCAGCAGGCCCAACCAAAGCAGGTGGCTGTGCACCCTGGACATCTCAGCCCAGGCGGTACGCAGGTACTTGGCCCGCGGGGTGGCTTCTATTCCAAGCAGGTCCTCAACTCCCTGACAATATGTCATGGCGTGGATGAAACTGCAAATACCGCAGGTGCGCTCGATCAGGTGAACGGTCTGCTGGAAATCTTTCAGCTCGCCGCCCTTTTCGATGCCGCGGTGGATATAACCTATCTGGGGAATTGCCTCAACTACCTTCTCGCCCTCGCATACTATCTTAAGCTGAAGAGGTTCGGGCAGGACCGGGTGCTGCGGACCAAACGGAATTACTGTCTTATGCATAATTTTATCTCCTGTTTACTTTTATATTATCAAGCCCGCTTCTTAACGGACCTATCTTTTGTTTTTATACATGGGCTGATAACTATATCAGCCCAGTACCCATTCGGGTTCTCGCCCCGAGACCCCTCAGGGTCTAGGGGTAGATAGCAGTATTCCGCTAAAGCGGAACTGCTATCTAGAACTCTGTCCAATCACAGCCCCAGCAGCGGTTGGCTTCTTCGCGGGCGGCCTTTTCATCCAAGCCCAGCTCGACCTCCTTGAAACCGTCGGTCCGTTTACCGGCGTCCATGCAAGGATTCTGGCACTGCTTGCTTTCCTTGGCCGTAGCTCCTGGATTTATCCGGGTGACGAACTCGTCGCCCTCGACTTTTTCCTCGGCGGCCATCATACCGTCGCCGCCCAAGTACTTATCTATCTGAGAAGCGGCTTCGCGCCCGGTCTTGACGGCTTCGACCACCGAAGCCGGCCCGGTAACGATATCGCCGGCCGCGAACACGCCCTTTATCTTGATTTCATCTATCTTGCCCTTCTTATTAAGGGCCACGCCCATGTTGGGCGGCAGTTCGGCGGACTGGCCGATGGAAGAAACAATGGCGTCCGCGTCGATGACGAAATCACTGCCCGGTATGGGTTCGGGCCTGGGCCGACCGCTGGAATCCAGCGCGCCCAGTTTCATCCGGATGCAGGTCACGGCCACCTTGCCGTTCTTGTTTTCTATCTTGGTCGGGGCGCACAGGTTTTCTATCTTGATGCCTTCCTCCAGCGCCTCGTGTATCTCCTTCTCCGATGCGGGCATTTCCTTCTGGGTCCGGCGGTAAAGCATGGTCACATCTTTGCTGCCGGTCCGGCGGGCCACCCGGGCCGCGTCGATGGCTGAATTGCCGCCGCCTACGATGAGCACCTTGTTGCCCAGGCTGACCTTCTTACCCAGGTTGACGTCGCGCAGGAAGGTGACGCAGTTATGCACGCCCTGGCAGTTCTCTCCGGCCACGCCCATTTCCATGTTCTTATGGGCGCCGGTGGCCACCAGCACAGCGTTGTAGCCTTCCTTCAACAGGCTCTCGACGCTTTCAACCTTGGTATTAAGCTTTATTTCAACGCCCTGCTGCTTGATGATATCTATTTCCTTGTCCATGATATCACGGGGCAGACGATACTCGGGAATACCGGCGATCATCATACCGCCGGCTCTGGGCAGTGAATCGAATATGGTCACGGAGTGTCCTTTGCGCCCCAGGTAGTAACCGGCCACTAATCCGGCAGGGCCGGCGCCGATAACGGCGATTTTCTTGCCGGTCTTGGGTGCGTTGGATTTGGGAACGCCCAGCCCTATTTTATCGGTGATAAACCGCTTAAGCATCCGGATCATAACCGGCTCGCCTTTAAGGCTCTGGCGGCAGTTGATTTCGCAGGGGGCAAAGCAGACCCGGCCGCAGATGGCCGGCAGCGGGTTGCGGCGATAGACCGTTTCCAGGGCTTCCTTGTATTTGCCTTCGGCTATCTGGCGGACGTAGCGCGGCACGTTTATTCCGGCCGGGCAGGCGTCGTGGCAACGGCCCCTTTTCCGGGGCGCCATCTTCATTATCTCGCTGTAGGTCTTGACCAACGGTTTCTGAGGGGAATCCTCGGTCAGAAGAAATTTCTGGTGGTAATCCAGGGCCAGCCCGGTGAATTCCACGTTGAAGATATCGTGGATTTCGTTCTCGATCAGTACCGCGGCCAGGTAGATGGATGAAATCGAAGGCACCTCTTCGCCTTTCTTAAAGCTCAGGCGGACATTGGTCAGCTTGTAGCTATCGTCGGCAAAGTGGTAGATGATTTCCATCTTGTCCGGATGCTCCACCGCGGAAGCCGTGGTAAAGCGCAGACTCTTGGCGGACAGTTTCTGGATGGTCGGAATCAGGTCTGATTTGGTGACGTTGATTTCATTGGTGCCCTTGATGATTCCTACGAATTTAGTGTTGCTCATGCCGTTGCTCCTTCTTTAGCAGCCGCTTTTCCGGCTATTTTATTCAATGCCAGAACTACTCCGTCAATGATAGCTTCGGGTTTGGCGGCGCAGCCCGGGATATAAACGTCGACCGGGATAACCTTGTCCACCCCGCCCAGGATATTGGGGCATTCGTTGAAGACGCCGCCGGTGCAGGCGCAGGAACCGATGGCGATAACGGCCTTGGGCCCAGGCATCTGGTCATAAAGATTCTTAAGCACCCGGGAGTTGCGGCGGTTGGCCGAACCGGTGACCACCAGCACATCGGCGTGCTTGGGGTTGCCGATATTGACGATACCGAAACGCTCCACGTCGTAAAGCGGAGTCAGGCAGGCCAGAATCTCGATATCGCATCCGTTGCAGCTGCCGCAGTCGAAATGAAGCACCCAGGGTGATTTCACTCTTGAATTGGTTACTAAACCCATAATTACCTCCGTCTTACTTTATGGTATTATAATATCTTATGATATAATAGCCGATCATATTGAGAATCACCAGCCCGATGCCGAAGGTCCAGCTGAACTTAAGCAGAATAGACCAAGTCAAGCGGGCCGTAACATTATCAATAACCAGGACGATGAAATAAGAAACCAGGGGCAGGATAATCCAGAGATTGCTGACCCAGGTATTGGACATGGTCGATACGCCGAATACGGCAATCAGGCCCATAATAACAATCAGCTCATACCATTCGGCCAGCTCAACCAGCGCCAGGTATTTGCCCGAAAACTCCGTAATCGGGCCGCGCACTATTTCCTGATGAGCGTGGTGCGACATGGAGATATCGAACGGCGACTTGCGCATCTTGATGAGAAGAACAATAATCATGGCCACAAAAGCCAGCGGCAGCGTTAATACCATCGGCGTCTGAAGAGTGGCAATCTTGCCCAGATTGAAACTGCCTGTATTCATATAAATAGCCAGGGCCACTAGGAAAAGTATCGGTTCGTAAGCCAGCATTTGAACCAGTTCGCGGTTGCCGCCGATATGGCTGTAAGGTGACTTGATGCTCAACGCCCCGAGTACGAAGCAAACGCTGCCCATGGCCAGCAGAAACAGGGTTATCAGGATATCGCCACCGATAACGAACATCACCAGGCTGGCCATCATCAGGCCGATATAGCCGTAAGCCCACATAAGATGCGAAGTATAGGCAACATTCCGGTCTTTGTTCCAGAGCTTGATGACATCGTAAAACGGCTGGAACCAACTCGGCCCGATGCGCCCCTGCAAACGAGCGGTGAACTTGCGGTCGATGCCTTTTAATATCCCGCTGATTATCGGTGCGGCGACTAAAGCGATGATGGCGATTACTAATGGACTCATACGTATTCTCCCCTCTTAATTATTTTAACTACAACTACAATAATAGCCCGAACAGCACCAATATCATGATAATGCCGATGGGCGTGAATATCTTTTCCATCGAAGCCTCGGTGATGGTGTCAGAAAAATACAGACCGCCGGTCTGGAGCGGCTCGCTGGAATCGGCTATGGAGCAGAACTCGCAGGCGCCGGCCGGGGCGTTCTCGCCGCACATATAAACCGGACCGATATCCTGCCTGCGCGACCTGAGCAGCAGCAACGGCATCAACAACGCCGCTATGACCACGATGAACAGCGGCCAGGTGGTGAATGAACCAATCTGCGGAATATTGATATTCCAGCTGCCGGTGTTAACAATCGCTTGATAATGGGCGCTTACGGCCGGGATGATAACGGTATCGTAAAGCGGAGCAACCAGGATGCTCATAATAACGGCAATCAGGACCAGCGAAATCAGCGGAAGCTTGTATAAGAACGATAGCGGCTCGATCGGGTGCTTGCCGTCGAACGAAGACTGGTTGATAAGCCGGCCCAGGTATTTGGTCCAGAACACCGTAGTGGCGGCGCTGCCCAGCACCAGCATAATGACGGCAATAAGCGCCCACTGGGTATTGGCCTGCATAGCGCCTTCCATGGTAGCCCATTTACCGACCAGCAATCCGAACGGCGCCAGGAACATGGTGATGATACCAATGACGGTGATGACGGTGGTTAACGGCATCCGGGTAATCAGCTCGGACATCTTCTCGATATCACGGCTGTGTATCTTATTCTCGATGACGCCGGCGCACATAAAGAGCAAGCCCTTGGATACGGCGTGGAAAACCAGGAGTATCAGGGCGGCAGTAATGGCCAGGGGTGTATTCAGCCCGGCGCACATAACGATGATGCCCAGGTTACCGATGGTCGAATAGGCCAGCAGTTTCTTGGCGTTGCTCTGGGTCATAGCAATGATGGCCGTAACGAAGAAGCTGAAAGCGCCGATGAGCATGACCATGGTCGAAAGAGGCGAACCCTTATAAGCGGGCGCCAGCCTGAGCAGCAGGTAAACGCCGGCGTTAACCATGGTGGATGAATGGAGCAATGCCGAAACCGGAGTGGGCGCGACCATGGCGCCGAGCAACCAGTTCTGGAACGGCAGCTGAGCCGATTTGGTGAATCCGGCCAGGCAGAGCAGGGCCAGCGGTATCAGCATCGCCGCGCCGGCCGGGCTATGGACAACTTCGGTCAAGGATAACGTGCTCATCGAGCTTTGAATCATGATAATGGCCACCACGAAACCTACGCCGCCGATAAGGTTCATCCATAATGCGCGCAGGGCATTGTTCTTGGCCTCGGCGTTGAGATCGTGCCGGATTAACTGGTAACAAGCCAGGGTGGTCACTTCCCAGAAGAAATACAGCCACATCAGGCTGTTGGCAAATACCAGCGCGTTCATGGCGCCCAGGAACAGAATAAAGAATAGGAAGAATACCGGCTGGCGCGACTTGGCCAGATGCAGGTGCTCTTCGTGCTCGTCCATATACCTGATGGCGTAAAGCGAAATAAGCGAACCAACTATGGATATGACCAGGCACATAATTATGGCCAACTGGTCGACCACAAACGACGGGCTGGCTTCCAGGTTATGGCCCTGGGTGTATTCAAAGTAACCGAGCGGAACTATCTGGAGCAATGACAACACAATTACGGCCAGGTTGCCGCTGGCAAAGCCGATGTAGAGGAAATACGTCAGCAGGGCGAAATCCAGCACGGTGATGATGGTATTCCAGTATGGTTCCGGCGAGAAAGTGAATTCGCCTCCGGTCAGAAGCCAGACGGAACTGGCGATAAGTATCAGCGCGTTGACGGTGATGAGCAATGTCCGGATGGCCCGGTTGCGAAGTATGAAACAAAGTATGCCGCAGATGATGGGAACAAGTATCGTGGCCGTCAGAAGCGTTGATTGAGTCATGGTAACCTCACAAATTAAGGAGAAGAATTGTGCTATATGCCGGTCTTCTTTGCGGTACCGGAGTTATCCTTATGATTGCCGGGTCCGGCAGCTGGTTTATCGAGCCTCTTCTCCATCGGCTCTTTCAGCTTATCGGGACGGACATTGTCGGTCCCCGCTTTATCCGTAAACTCCTTGATCTTCTTATCTTCCTGTTTCAGAAGCGATTGCCCATATCCGCAGGCTCCGCAATTGAACCCGTGTTTGCAGATACGACCTTCGCTGGCTTTAGCCCAGAGACAAGGTTTCTCCTTTTTCATTAACGATTGTTCCTGTCTCGACCGCGGACGGGTCTTTAACCACCCGTCTGGCCCAGACTGATTTTTGTCTTGACCGAGTCCTCTTAATCTATCATTTATAAAAAGCTTTGCAAGAAAAATCGGTGTCAATCTTTCAAGTTTGTTTTCGCCTGGTCTAAAACACCCCCATTAACGGGGCGTTTGTCTCCAATTCCGAACATCAAGTTCCTGTTCATCTTACATTATATTGCCATTACCCAATGAGCGACTCGTCCTTATGTCTGCCGTAACTCTGCTCAACATCCTTATTGTTATCAAATTACTTGACCATAGGCCGGTATTTTTTATCTTATTCTATTTGTGATTTATTTAACTAAGTAAAACAAGGAGCACATTATGAACGTCCCGCTTTTGGACCTTAAAATGCAGCATCAGAAAATCAAGGACGACATCCAGCAATCCATCCAGAAAGTCATTGATTCCCAGCACTTCATTATGGGCCCAGAAGTGGCCGAGTTCGAGGCCGCCGCGGCTAAGTATGTCGGCGCCAAGCACGCCATCGGCGTGGCCTCAGGCTCGGACGCCCTGCTCCTGTCCCTGATGGCCCTGGATATCAAGACCGGGGATGAGGTCATCACCACTACATTTTCATTCTTCGCCACGGCCGGCTCCATCGCCCGGACCGGCGCCCGGCCGGTATTCGTGGATATCGACCCCAAGACATTCAACTGCGACCCCAACCGGATTGCCGACGCCCTAAAGAAGTCCAAGAAAGCCAAAGCCATCATGCCGGTCCATCTTTACGGCCAGTGCGCCGAGATGCAGCCCATCCTGGAGCTGGCCCGAAAGCATAACTGCGCCGTGGTCGAAGACGCGGCCCAGGCCATCGGCTCGACATACAAAGGCAAAAAGGCCGGCACCATGGGCGCGCTGACCGGATTCTCGTTCTTCCCGTCCAAGAACCTGGGTTGCTGGGGCGACGGCGGGCTGGTCACCACCGACGACGATAACCTCGGACAGATGGTCCGCAAACTCCGCGTCCACGGCAGCTCCAAGAAATATTATCATCAGTATGTCGGCATGAACAGCCGGCTGGATACGCTCCAGGCGGCCGTGCTCAAGGCCAAACTCAAATACCTGGACAACTGGAGCACCGGCCGGGCCGAACGGGCCGCTTATTACAACAAACTCTTTAAGTCAGCCGGGCTGGACAGCGTCATCACTACGCCGTTTGTCCATCCGGACTGCAACCACATATACCACCAGTATACCATCATCGTCAAAGGCAAAAGAGACGGGCTCAGGGATTTCCTCAAGGAACGCGGCATCGGCACCGAGGTCTATTATCCTCTGCCACTCCACCTCCAGGAATGCTTTACATATATGGGATACAAACCGGGCGACCTGCCGGTATCGGAAAAGACCTCGCTCGAAGCGCTGTCATTGCCCATCTATCCGGAGCTGACCAGCCAGCAGCAGGACTACGTGGTGGAAAGTATCAAGACGTTTATAGGGAAGTAGGCGGCGCCGATTTCTGCTTGGCCGCCTCTTCATAGACCTGTCCGATGCGGCTGACCATATACGCAGAATCAAAGTTCTGCTTGATGTGTTCTTTGCCGGCCTGACCCATCTTAGCCGCTTCAGCCGGATTCTTCAACAGATAAATTATCTTCTCGGCCATCTTATCCAGCGAGTCGTACTCCCGTCCGGCCTGCGGAGGCGGAATGATAAACCCGGTCCGGCCGTCCAGCACCACCTCGCGGGCGCCGTCGATATCGAACGATACCGCCGGCCGGCCCAGGGCCAGCGCCTGGGGCAGCGCCCGGGCCAGACCTTCCCGGAGCGACGGGTGCACCAACACGTCCATCGCCTGAATCAGTCCGGGTATGCGCTGCGGCTCGACCAGCCCGGTGAATATCACCCGGCCGACCAGCCCGCGCTCTTTGACATCCTTGGTAATCTGTTCACGCAACGCGCCGTCGCCGACGAACATCAATTTGACTTCCGGCACCTCGCGAATAATCTGGTGGGCTATCCGAATCAAATACTCGTGGCCTTTCAGATTGGCCAGCCGGGCCACCACGCCGATGACCTTGTCGTCCGGCCCGATGCCCAGCTCCCGGCGCTCTTCGAGCCTGGTCTTGAGCGGTACAAATTTATCCATTTCCAGCGCGCTGTAGATGGTGGTGTACTGTTCCGGCTTGCCCACGCCGGCGGCCAGCGCCTGCGCCGTCATGGCGTCGGCCACGCAGATAATCCTGTCGGTCACCTTGGCGGCCAGCCATTCCAGCGCTGTGTAAAACCAGTTGGCTATCCGCGGCTGGTAAGGATAAAACGGCATTCCGTGGATGGTGTGGATGATAATCTTGACTCCGGCCAGTTTGGCCGCAATCCGGCCGAAGATGCCGGCCTTGGTGCTGTGCGTATGGACGATATCGGGCTTGAGTTTCCTGAGCAGGAAAAATATCCTGATAAACGATATCAAATCCAGCCAGGGAAATATGTTCCGGCGCATCTGGGAAATGATGATCAGGTTTACTTTATTGTCCTGGGCCCGCTTGACCAGTTCGCCTTCGGGCCCGAGCGCCGGGCCGCTGATAAGCGTCACCTCGTACTTCGGCAGTTGGAGGAACGACTTATCTGCCGAGTATCCTCGGCTGTAACGCTCCTTTGTCTGACTGTCGGCAGACAGGTCGCTAACAGCCGATGGATAACCGGGCATCCGTTGTAGACCCTCGACGGTGATGAGCGTATTCTCCTGAGCGCCGCCCAGTATCAAGCGGGTGATGATGTGAACTACTTTCATAGACAGGATCTACCGCCCTTCTGTTTCCGGCGCTTTCTGCTGGCGGGTAATACTGTCTATAAAAGACCTGATGTTCTGCTTATATTTGTGTGGCATAAACAGAGCCACCTTGCGGGTGTACCACAACAGCGGTTTGGCAAAAGCCGATTCCTTGACTTGTGCCCTAAGCTGTGATGTGGGGTAATAGCTGACGCCCAGCAGTATCGAACCGCAGATAAGCGCCGTCTTCATGAACCCGAACAGGCCGCCGAACGCCCTATTGAGCGTGCTCTTGCCGGACTTGCCTTTGCCGCCGCCTTTTGATTCCTTGGGCTCATCGGACTCTTTGGGCTTCTTGTCTCCTTTTGACTCTTTGGACTTCTTCTCTCCCTTGGACTTCTTGCCAAAGGTTATCTCCATCACCCAGGTAATCATAAAAAGTATCAGGTAGATGGATGTAAATACCACCAGGTAAATTAAAAGCTGGGCCATATACGGGTCGGCCATCTCCGGACCAATCCATTTGGCAATGGGTTCGTGCAGATAAAGCGTGCTGTAAAGAGCCACCAGCAGCAGGAAGAACCTGATGAACTGCCACCAGAAACCGGTATACACCCCCAGGATGATACCGATAAGCAAAACCACGGAGAATATGATGTCAATCCAGTTCATAATCGGTTAATATTCCACCTTAACCAGGCACAGACCTTTGGCCGGCACGTTCGGTCCGGCCTTGGCCCGGTTTTTGGACTTGAGTATATCTTTTACCGCGTTCGGCGCAATCTTTTTATAACCTGTTAATAACAGCGTGCCGACGATGTTGCGCACCATATTATAAAGGAACCCGTCGCCCCGGAATTTAAAGTAAATCATCCGGCTGTTGCCGGCCAGCCGCTTGCCGGTGACCTTGATGTCATAAATCGTCCGGACGCTGTCCTTATAACTGCCGGCCTTGGAGGCAAAGGCGCGGAAATCGTGCCGGCCCTCAAGGTACCGGGCCGCCTTCTGCATCAAGCTTACGGATGCCGGCTGTGGATTATAATAGCAGAAATGCCTCTGCAGGGCCGTCCGCACCGGACCGTTAAGCATGGTATATATGTAAACCTTGTCCTTGGCATCGTACCGGGCGTTGAACTTATCCGGCACCTCAACCGCCTGGCTGATGACGATGTCCCTATCCAGAATCCCGTTCAGCCCGCGCTGTATCCGGGCCGGCTCGAGCTTGCTCTGGGTACGGAAATTAGCCGTCTGCCCCAGCGCGTGCACGCCGCTGTCGGTCCGGCTGGCCCCGTAAAGCGTCGTCTTCTGGCCGGTCATCTCCTCGATGGCCTTGGTTATCTCGGCCTGGATGGTCCGGGAGTTCTTCTGTATCTGCCAGCCGCAGTAGTTGGTGCCGTCATATTCGATGATCAATTTGATATTACGCTTCATTTCACCTTATTAGCCACAGAACCTCAGAGTTCACGGAGGCCAAATAAAATTATTAATTATCTCTGTGTTCTCTGCCCGTTCCGGGTTCTCGCTCTGAGAATCCGTCAGGGTTCGTAGAGCGCCTCTGTGGCTACGGGAACTACTTCTTCAGGTATTCCTGCACATCGGCCAGTACGCGTTGGTATGACGGTATCATCTTATAATAAGACGCCACCTCTTCGGCCAGCGGCTTGCCGTCGTCACTTTTGCCTTCTTTCCTCAGCAACACCAGGGTGGTCTCCCTAACCCTTGACGAATACAAGAGCTTGTCCGGCTGACGGACGGAAATATCCAGGACCTTGTCCTTCTCCTCTTGCCAGGTGTAAACATCGAACTCCAGCCGATTCTGTTCGGAGCGGATGAACTCGCGGGCAATCAGGATATATTTATCGGTGCGAATGATGTCCACGGTTATCTGGTCCGGAATGGCCTGAATGGTCGCGCTCATCTCGCGCAACTGCTTGCGGGCCTGGATGGCCGGCTTATAGTTGGCCCGGGCGTGGTAGCACTGGATGGCCGGTTCAAATGCCTTCCAGTATTTGGCCATCATCAACGGCTCAAGAATGTCCAGGGCCTTGATATATTCGCCCTTGGCCTTGTAGGCGATGGCCTGTCCCAGCTGGGCGTCAATATAGCCGGGCTTTTTGGCCAGCACCGCGGCCCATTCGGCGATAGCCCGGTCGATATCGCCGGACTCGTAAGCCATCATAGCCAGCCAGTGCCGCGCCTCCAGGAACTCCGGCCAGACCTTTGTGGCGTCTTCGAAATACTTCATAGCCTGGTCGTATTTCTTGTTGTCCTTATAGAACTGGCCCAGCCCGTAATAAGCCCAGAAAAAGGTCTTGTCCAGTTTGATGGCCTGGAGGAAGGCCTTTTCCAGCTCGGCGCCTTCCATCAGACGTCCGTACAGATAATTATAGAGCGGGCTGTCCGGGTTGGCCTCGAGCCTGGCCAGATATTCCTTGCGGACCCGTTCAATATCGCCGGCCTCGCGCATCAGGTTCTGGTAACCGCGGTGCGCCTCGATATTCTCCGGCTCGGCGTTTATCAATTTGCTGTAAGCCCGGGCCGCCTCGACCTTCTTGCCGTCACGGGATAACTGCTCTATATCTGCCACAGATTCCACAGATTTCCCCGCGGCAACAATAAATAAGCTCAAAACTAACAATATAAAAACATATCTCATATCTACATCCTTAATTTAATGTATCAATTTATCAGATTAATCTGTGTAATCCGTGGCTTTATTTATAATCCTGTATGACCGTCTCCGCTATCTGGACGGCGTTGAGGGCCGCGCCCTTGCGCAGGTTCTCGCCGCACAGCCACAGGTTTATGCCGTTCTTGACGGTCCGGTCTACCCGGATCCGGCCGACCAGCACGTCGTCCTTACCGGCCACGTCCACCGGCATCGGATATGATTGATGCTTGGGATCGTCTATCACCCGGATGCCCGGCGCCTTGGCCAGCAACGCCCGGACCTTGGCCGGCGATATCGGCCTCGAGAACTCTATATTGACCGACTCGGCGTGCCCGCGGTTGACCGGCACCCGGACACAGGTCGGGCTGACCTTGATGGAACTGTTACCCATTATCTTCTGGGTCTCCTGAATCATCTTGACCTCTTCATCGGTATAGTCATCCTGGCAGAAGGCATTGGATTGCGGTATCTGGGGAATGACGTTAAAGGCAATCTGGTGCGGGAAAATCCGGCGCTGGTATTTCCGGCCGGACAGCAGAGCCCGGGCCTCGTCCGTCATCTCAGCCACGGCCTTAAGGCCGGCGCCTGAGACCGATTGGTAAGTGGACACCACCACCCGTTTCACCCGGGCGTAATCGTTCAGGGGTTTCAGGACCATCACCAGCGGAATGGTCGAGCAGTTAGGGCTGGCGATGATGCCCTTGTGAGTGGCGATGGCGCCGGGATTGACCTCGGGCACCACCAGCGGCACGGCCTTATCCATCCGGAAAGCGGCCGATTTGTCTATGACCACGGCGCCGTTGCGGGCGGCCACCGGAGCCCACTCCTTGCTGACCGAACTACCGGCGCAGAAGAAGGCGATATCAACTCCCAGGAAACACTCCGGCTCGACCTTGCGGATACGCAGTTTAATTTGTCCGTTGGGAGTTTTAAAGGTAGTCACCTTGCCGGCCGAGCGGTCCGATGCAAATAAGCGCAGTTCGCCTACGGGGAACAGGCGCTGTTCCAGGATACGGATGAGTTCCAGCCCGACCGCTCCGGTCGCGCCGACCACGGCTACCACGAAACCTTGCTTCATCTTAGCTCCTCTTAACGACACTTAAATATACCGACATGCAGTGTCGGTATGCTTTTAGTGTCGCTTAGATCCCGATGAACGAAGTATCATCGGGATAACTACAATGCCCTCTTTTAACCACGAAAACACGAAAGTTAGAAATAATAAGTTTCGTGCCTTTTCAACTTCGTGACTTCGTGGTAAATACTTATAATTAATTTATCCTCTAAATCAGCTTACTTATTTCTTACGCCGTTTCAAGAAAATGAAGGTCTTAACTAAAGCCCCGCTCTAAGGCAAGGCACTCACGACCATCCCCGAGAAAGAACCAATTTATTTCAATCCTTCGAGTCCGTGTTTTATATAGTCCGCCCGCCAGGACCAGATTATCCGCTCGGTGAATCCAAGGCGTTTGGCAATTTCTTTAACTGTCATCCCTCGAATTGAAGCCAGGATGGTCCGGCCCCGGATAGACGCCCGTATATCACCGCCCGGCGCCTCGTTTTTATTGATAAAATCTCTTAATTCCTGGTCTTGCTCAACAGTAACTTTTATGAAAGATGCTTTACGCGGCATATGTTTTTAAAGCCAAATTATAGCCCTGAAACCTGAAAAACTTTCAGTATTAAGTATGCCTTTTTTCGTATTTCAGTCACGCTTTTGTGCTCAAAATACCTATAAGGGGGGATATCCCCCCAGACTAGGGGTAGATACCCCCTCACTGTTCAACGTCAGCGCATTTGAGACAAAGGAATGAAGGGGAATAAGTTGCAGATATCAAGGAGTTTTGGGGGGAGAAAACTCCTTGAAAAATCGACTCGACTCCGATAATATCTTTTACGGAAG